>JBBQEC010000062.1:0-11305 GCA_038320305.1 Candidatus Limnocylindrales bacterium
GCCGCGGCTTCTTGCCGTTGCCCCGGCCGGCTGCCTCGGCGAAGGAGACGTTGGTCAGCGGGATGAGCGGCTCGCCGCGCAGGATCCGATCCAGATACTCACCTGTGGCTGAACCGGCCGTGGCCGCAACCTTTTCCGGCGTGCCAGCTACGATGACCTCACCGCCGCGATCGCCACCCTCAGGGCCAAGGTCCACGATCCAGTCGCACGTCTTGATGACATCCAGGTTGTGCTCGATGACGATGACCGTGTTGCCGGTGTCGACAAGCTTGTGCAGTACCTCGAGGAGCTTCTCAACATCCGCGAAATGGAGCCCGGTAGTGGGTTCGTCAAGCAGGTAGACGGTCTTGCCCGTGGCACGCCGCGACAGCTCGGTGGCCAGCTTGACGCGCTGCGCCTCCCCGCCCGACAAGGTGGTCGCGGGCTGGCCGAGGCGCATGTAGCCCAGGCCAACGTCCACGAGCGTGGCCAGCTTCGCTCGGATCTGAGGCACGGCGCCGAAGACCTCGAGTGCTTCCTCGCAGGTCATCTCGAGCACGTCGGCGATCGAGCGGCCCTTGTAGTGGATCTCGAGCGCCTCGCGGTTGTAGCGCTTGCCGCCACAGACTTCGCACGGCACGTACACGTCCGGCAGGAACTGCATCTCGATCTTGATGATCCCGTCGCCCTTGCAGTTCTCGCACCGGCCGCCCTTGACGTTGAACGAGAAGCGTCCAGGGCCGTAGCCACGCAGGCGAGCCTCCGGGACGCCGGCAAACAGCTCGCGGATGGGCGTGAACAAGCCCACGTAGGTTGCCGGGTTTGACCGTGGCGTTCGGCCGATTGGCGACTGGTCGATCTCGATGACCTTGTCGACTGCTTCCGTGCCCTCCAGCGCGTCGTGGTCGCCCGGTTCATCGCGCGCGCCGGTAACGGCGCGCGCGAGTGCACGGAACAGGATTTCCGTCACGAGCGTGCTCTTGCCACTGCCCGATACGCCTGTGACCGCGGTCATCGTCCCGAGCGGAAACGCCACGTCGATGTTCTTGAGGTTGTGGGCACGCGCGTTGCGGACCACAAGCGACTTGCCACTTCCTTTGCGCCTTTTCTCCGGCACCGGCACGGCGCGCTCGCCGCGCAGAAATGCCCCGGTGATCGATCGCGGCGCGTCCAGAATCGCTTTCAGCGGACCCGCCGCGATGACCTCGCCGCCGTGTTCTCCGGCGCCGGGCCCAATGTCCAGCACCCAGTCGGCGGTCCTGATTGTCTCCTCGTCATGCTCAACGACGATCAGCGTGTTGCCCAGATCGCGCAGGCGGACGAGCGTCGCGATCAGCTTGGCGTTGTCTTTTTGGTGGAGCCCAATGGTCGGCTCATCGAGGATATACAGGACGCCCATCAGTGACGAGCCGATCTGGGTCGCGAGCCTGATGCGCTGCGCCTCCCCGCCGCTCAGCGTTGACGACGTGCGATCGATCGTGAGGTAGTCCAGGCCCACGTCGACGAGGAAGCCCAGCCGTGAGCGGATCTCCTTGAGCACCTGACTGCCGATCTGGCGCTCGCGCTGGGATAGCTTGTTGGGCAGCACCTCCGCCCAGCGCAGCGAGTCAGTCACTGATAGCGCCGAGACCTGGGCAATGTTCATGCCGTTGACCGTGACGCTAAGCGACTCCGGCTTGAGGCGCGCGCCGCGGCAGGTTGGGCACGGGCGGGCGACCATGAACTTCTCGAGCTCCGCCTTGACCCATTCCGAATCCGTCTCGCGGTAACGCCGTTGCAGGTGTGGAAGCAGCCCTTCGAACGTAGCCTCGTATGAGTTCGTCCGCCCACCGTGCTTGTAGCCAATGCGCACCTTGTCGCCGCGTGGCGAGTTGAGCAGGAAATCGAGATCCTCCGGCTTGAGCTTGCCGAGCGGAACGGTGATGGAGAAGCCGCGCCGCTGGGCAACCGCCTCGACAACCTTGCCGTACCAGGAATCGGTCATGGTCATGCGCGACCACGGCAGCAGTGCGCCGTCCGAGACCGACAGGTTGCGGTTGATCACACGCTCGGGATCGAACTCCATGCGCATACCAAGGCCCGTACATGCCGGACATGCCCCGTGGGGCGAATTGAACGAGAACGAACGAGGCTCGAGCTCGTCGATCGTGTACCCGTCGAACGGGCAGCTGTACTTCTCGCTGTAGCGCTGCTCGTCGAAGGTGCCCTGATCTGCGGCTGCAACGACGACGATGCCTTCGCCGAGGCGAAGAGCTGTCTCGACCGAGTCGGCAAACCTGCCTCGGTCTGGATTTGGGTGGCCGTCGCCATAGGGTTTGCCGTCGTCATCCGCGTGATTGACGACGAGTCTGTCGACGATGACCTCGATCGTGTGCCGCTTGTATTTGTCAAGCGTCTGGACCTCGTCCAGGTCCAGCATCTCGCCGTCCACGCGAACGCGGACGAAGCCCTGCTTGCGCGCGGCCTCGAAGATCCGATCGCCCTCTGTCTTGCGGTCGCGGATGAGCGGCCCAAGGATGAGCAGCCGCGCGCCGTCCGGCAGGGCCAGGATCTTGTCGACGATCTGGGGCACGCTCTGGCGCTCGATCTCGTGGCCGTTGGGGCAATGCGGATGACCCACGCGCGCGAAGAGCAGGCGCATGTGGTCGTAGATCTCCGTGACCGTGCCCACGGTCGAGCGCGGGTTGCGCGATGCGCCCTTCTGGTCGATCGAGATCGCCGGCGACAGGCCATCAATCTGGTCGACGTCGGGCTTCTCCATCTGGCCCAGGAATTGGCGCGCATACGCGCTGAGCGACTCGACGTAGCGGCGTTGGCCCTCGACATAGATCGTGTCGAAGGCGAGGCTGCTCTTGCCGGAGCCGGACAGTCCGGTGATCACGACCAGCCGGTCGCGCGGGATCTCAACAGTGATGTTCTTGAGGTTGTGTTCGCGCGCGCCGCGTACGACAAGCTTCTCTTGGGTCATGCGGGCAGCGGGCACGTGCCCATTATAGAACGAATGATCGGTTTCTCCGCCTGATCTCGCGCGATTGATACTCTCGTCCAGCCACGATCAGTCCCCAGCTGCTCCGCCCAGCTGATGGACCTCGAGCCGATTGACGCCGCCGGGGCCCTGCGATGTCGTCACGAGCAGGACGGTCTTCAATTCGTCGGCACCTCGCTGCGATCGCCAGGCGCTCTCCATGCGCTCGATCAGCGTTCCGGTCTTCGAGTTGACCGACAGCACGACCGGCATGACCCCGCGGCGGACGGCCAGGCGGCGCGCGACTATCGGGCTGAGCGTGAATGCGACGATCGGGACCCGCGGGCGCGTCAGAGACAGAAGCTCGGCGGTACGGCCCGTGCGGGTGAAGCACCAGATGGCGTCGGGGCCGCCCGGTCCGGCTGTGTCACGCAGCGCAACGTAGCTCGCCGCGGCGATTATCGCGTCGGCCGAAGACTCACCTCCAACATAGCCTGGCTGCGTGAGGAAGGCTCCGCCGTCGGCCTCGGCCTTGGCGCAGATGCGCTCCATCGCCTCGAGCGTCTCTACCGGAAACTGGCCGATCGCCGACTCGGCCGACAGCATCACGGCGTCCGCGCCATCGAGCACGGCGTTGGCAACGTCGCTTACCTCGGCCCGCGTGGGACGCACTGCGCCGATCATGCTCTCGAGCATCTGCGTGGCCACGATCACGAACTTGCCAGCGGCGGTGGCGCGCCGGATTGAGTCCTTCTGGACGAGCGGAACGTCCTCGAACGGCAGGTCAACGCCGAGATCGCCGCGCGCGATCATCACGCCGTCCGCCTCGGCGGCAATCTCGTCGAAGTTGTCGACGCCCGCGCGCGTCTCGATCTTGACCACGATCCGCGGGCCGTCGGCGGGCAGCAGCTTGCGCAGCGCACGCACATCGTCGGCAGTGCGGACGAAGGACTGCGCAATGAGATCGACGCGCAGCTCAAGGGCACGCGGAACAGCTGCCCGATCCTCTTCTGTCAGGCCGTCGCCCGGGAGTCGCTGGCTGGGCACGTTAACTCCGCCGCGCGAACGGACGAGTCCGCCGTTGACGATCTCGGTATGCACGACGTCGCCGCTGACCTCCGTCACGCGCAGCTCCGCGGCACCGTCGGCGAGCAACACGCGATCGCCGACCTCAAGGTGCGCGGTCACCTCTGGATGAGCCACTGACGCACCGCTGGCGTCACCGGGCGTGCCATCATCCGGTCGGAGCGTGAATGTCGAGCCCGTTTCGAGGTGCGCCTCGCCGCCGGCCAGCTCGCCCAGGCGCAGCTTTGGGCCGGGCAGATCAGCCATGACCGCCACGCTCCGACGCGCGCTGTGCGCTGCAGCGCGGACCGCATGCGTGTAGGCCTTGTGCTCGTCGCCGGTGCCGTGCGAGAAGTTCACGCGAGCGACGTCCATGCCGGCGCCGACCAGTTGGGGGATCCGCTCGAGGCTGGCCGGGCCGATGGTGCAGACCTGTTTTGTCGATGCTCGGTTCATCGGGCCGGACTGTATATCAGCACGATCTCAGCCAATTGGAACGGCCCCGATACGAGACCGGCCTGCCTGTAGTCCAGGTCGTCGCGCACTCTCACTACCTTGCTGCCAGGAGGTGATCAATGGCAGAACTCGATCAGCAAGACCGCGACAAGCTGCAGAAGACTCAATTCGCCTACGTCGACAAGAAGGGCGAGGAGCACCTGCCGATCAACGATGAGGCCCACATCCGCAATGCAATGGCGCGCTGGAATCAGACCAACTTCGAGAGCAAGGCGGCAAAGGAGAGCGCGCGCAGGAAGATCGTCGCCGCCGCGCGCAAGCACGGAATTGAGGTTGCCGACGACGACCACGTCGCCCACGCGGCGAGCTAGCCACAGCTCTTAACGAAAGCGGCCGCGACCACGTTTGGCAGGGCGCTCGCCGGTGCGCTTGATCACGTTCGGCGTAACCCGTCGATCCCACGTCTGGCGATCCAGCCAACGCGCCATCCAGCCAGCGTCGTCATCGTCGTGCTCGTCGCGGATGCCGGGCAGCCAGTCCGCCGCCGTGCCTTCGTCAAGCAGGTCCGGCTGAGGCACGCCGTCTAGCGTCTCAGATGGCTCCTCGTCGGCCGGCAGAACGGTGACCGAAGTCACCTCCAGGCCCATCGCCTCTCCGGCCGAGATCGCGCGGCGGCCACGTCGGTCGCCGGAGCTCATCGCCGCAACGCGCTCGGACGGCTTGGCGCTCGCCTGCTTCTCCTCCTTGGCGCTGCGTGCGGCCGCAGCCGTCTCGGCTGCGCGTGCCACGACCACCGAAGCGTCCTCTTCCAGGACGCGCAGCCTGACCTGCTGGATCTCGTCGCGCAGCGACGCGGCACGCTCGAACTCGAGCTCACGGGCGACCGCGCGCATCTCTGCCTCCATCTGGGCCACGAGCTTGCCGATCTCATCCTTCGACATCTGCGACAGCTCGCGCGCGCGGCCGCCGGCCTCGTACGCGCCGCTGGCCTCGGCGACGGCGCGCAGGCGGTCGTTGATGTCTCGGATGCCCTTGACGATTGTCTGGGGAACGATGCCATTCTTTTCGTTGTACTCGGTCTGGATGACTCGTCTGCGCGCGGTCTCGTCGATCGCGACCTGCATCGACTCGGTGATCCGATCGGCGTACATGACAACCTCGCCACCGATGTTGCGAGCCGCGCGGCCGCTGACTTGGATGAGCGACCAGGCCGAGCGCAGGAAGCCCTCCTTATCCGCATCGAGGATCGCGACGAGAGTCACCTCGGGCAGGTCGATCCCCTCGCGCAATAGGTTGATGCCCACGAGGACGTCGTAGACGCCGAGTCGGAGGTCACGCAGGATCTGGACGCGCTCGAGCGTGTCAACCTCAGAGTGCAGGTACGAGACCTTGACGCCCATCTCGTGGAGGTAGTCGGCGAGGTCCTCGGCCATCTTCTTCGTCAGCGTCGTGACAAGCACGCGCTCGCCCTTATCGACGCGGTCGCGGATCCGGTCGATCAGGTCGTCGATCTGCCCTTCAGTCGGTCGGATCGTTATCTGCGGGTCGACGATGCCCGTTGGCCGGATGAGCTGCTCGGCAATCTTCTCCGAGCGCTGCAACTCGTACGGGCCCGGCGTGGCGGACATGAAGATGACCTGGTTCACGTGGCCCTCGAACTCCTCGAAGGTCAGCGGCCGATTGTCGAGCGCACTCGGCAACCGGAAACCGAAGTCGACGAGGATCTCCTTGCGCGTCCGATCGTTCTTGTACATGCCCACGGTCTGCGGGATGCTCATATGGCTCTCGTCCACGATCAGCAGCCAGTCGGGCGGGAAGTAATCGAGCAGCGTCCACGGCCGGGAGCCCGCCTCGCGGCGCGAGAGATGGCGCGAATAGTTCTCGATGCCCGAACAGAAACCGAGCTCGCGCATCATCTCGAGATCGAACGTGGTGCGCTGTCGAAGGCGCTCGGCTTCCAGCTCCATGCCCTTCTGTCGAAGCTGCTCGACGCGAATAGCCATTTCTTTCTCGATGTCGACCACGGCCTCGGCCATCTTCTCGGCCGGCGTAACGTAGTGCGAGGCGGGATAGACGTTGAGCTCCTTGCGCTCGGCGAGGACCTCACCGGTCAATGGGTCGACCTCGACGATGCGTTCGACCTCGTCGCCGAAAAACTGCACGCGAGCGATGAAGTCGTCATACGCCGGCTGGAGCTCGAGCGTGTCACCGCGGACGCGGAAGCGGGCACGCGACAGCTGGGCGTCGTTACGCTGGTACTGAAGGTCGACGAGCTGGCGAAGGACCGTGTCGCGGCGGTAACGGCCGCCTTGCCTGAGACGCACGACGGTGGCGCCGTAATCGACCGGCGCGCCGAGACCGTAGATGCACGAGACGGACGCGACGATGATCGTGTCGCGACGCTCGAAGAGTGCCCGCGTCGCCGCGTGACGCAGCTTGTCGATCTCGTCGTTGCGCGACGAGTCCTTCTCGATATAGGTGTCCGAGCGAGGCAGATACGCCTCGGGCTGGTAGTAGTCGAAGTACGAGACGAAGTACTCGACCGCGTTGTCGGGGAAGAACTCCCGGAATTCGCTGTAGAGCTGCGCGGCCAGAGTCTTGTTGTGGCAAAGCACCAGTGTTGGCCGCTGATGCTTGGCAATGACTGACGCCGCGGTCATCGTCTTGCCCGTTCCGGTAGCGCCCAGAAGCGTCTGGAATTTGAGCCCGCGGCCCAGCCCGTCGAGCAGCTTTTCGATCGCCTGCGGTTGATCGCCGGTGGGCTGGAAAGGCGCTTCAAGCTTGAAGTCGGGCATCACGCCGAGGGTACAGGAGAGTGCCTTTTGCGGGTCACGGAGAGGCCCGGTGCAGCGCGGCACATAGGCCGTTGGTACCGGGGTCAACTACCCCACGGTCCCCTTATCGCCCACCGTTGTCGTTCGTAACTTCAGCGCTGCACATCTGTTGCTTGCCGTCACACCTGAACATGATTCTTCCAGGAGCACTCCGAACATGACGTTCGAATTCAAAGACAACACTCGCCACCGGAGGCTTCTCCTCATCACGATCGGCGGCGTGCTCGCCGCCAGTGCCGGTGTCGCCGCGTTCACCATGGCCTCCAACGGACGCCCCGCTGAGATCGCCAAGCAGGCCGTTCTCGTCGCGGGCCGTGAAGTATCCGAACG
Organism: Candidatus Limnocylindrales bacterium; assembly: GCA_038320305.1. Lineage (GTDB taxonomy): Bacteria > Chloroflexota > Limnocylindria > Limnocylindrales > CSP1-4 > JALYGJ01. The sequence continues at coordinate 7,630 of JBBQEC010000062.1, forward strand.
CACCGCGATTTCGAATGACGACGTCATCATGCGCGATGTTCCTGTAGACCAGGTCCTTGGCGAGGCTTACACAGATCCGGCGCAGGTCGTCGGTCGCATTACGTCTGTGCCGATCCTGCCCGGCCAGCAGATCACGCCCAACCTCTTCGCGACCTCCAACGCGAACTCCGACTTCAGCATCCTGGGTCCGGGCGAGACCGTCACCGCCACGTCCACTGACTGGCGTGCTGTCGCGGTCGACGTGCCGCCCGAGCGTGCCGTGGGTGGTGAGCTCAAGGCCGGCGACCACGTCGACCTCTTCGTCAGCGTCCAGATCGACGTTTTCGCGGTCGATGCCGATGGCAACTACGTAAAGACAGATACCGCCAACCAGCAGGGCTTTGAGTCCGGCGAGTCGACAAAACTTACCTTCCAGGATCTCGAAGTGCTCAAGTCCAGCCCTGACGACAACATGTACGTGCTCAAGGTCGACCTGCATCAGGCCGAGCAGATCGCGCACGTTGTTCAACTGGCGCCCGACTCGTTCAGCCTGGCGCTGCGACCTGACGAGGACACGAGAGCAGCAGACACGTCGCAGTACGGAACGACGACAGATCGCCTGATCATGACCTATCTCTTCCCAGCACCGCAGCTGATCGATCTCAATCAGCTCCTCGGCCCGGTGGTCAGCCCGATCCCGGCGGCTGGCGGTTCGCCGGTCCCCGGCGGCTCGACCCCTGGCGGCTCGCCCGCCCCATCATCCTCACCGAGCGCGAGCGGGTCACCCGCTCCGTCCACTGAGCCGAGCGCCACACCCACCCCATAGCAGGAGTAGCGCGGCCGGTCGATGAAGCCCAACTTCCGCCACCTGATTGCGAGAGGCGTCGCGTCACTGCGACATAACGCCTCTCGTAAACGCGCGTCCGGCGTCACGCTCGTTGAGTTCGCCATCGTGCTGCCGATATTCGTGTCAACGCTTTTCGCGATGATCGAATTCGGTGTCGCTTTTAATGCAGTGCTTTCGATAAACCGCGCCTCCCAGGCGGGCGCGCTCATTGCCGGCGAGGCCGGCAATAATCCAGATTCCGACTGCGTGATCCTTGCCCGGATCGAGAGCAATCTGCAGCCTCCGATAGACAAGACCAACGTGCAGCAAGTCAAGATCTTCCGGGCCAGTTCGACAGGATCGACGATCCTGGCCTCGAACACCTATAGCCGGAGCGGATCGAAGAACTGCGGCACCTACTCGGTGCCCTACTCCGCCTCCACGACCGGCTATCCGGAGAGCCAGCGCTGCAACATCATCGACGGATGTCCGACGTTGTCGCCGGCGCGCACGACCGTGGACAAGATCGGCGTACAGATCACCTATCGCTACGATGGGGTGACGCCACTGCGTAGCCTGTTGAGTTTCCTTGGCGGCAGCGGAACCGGGTACAGCTGGACTTTCACCAAGCAGAACGAATCGCGCATGGAACCGGTCCTGTGAACCTGGCCGGACGCAACATGGCGACCGTGGCTCGCCGCCGAGCGAAGGGCCAGGCGCTGGTCGAGTTCACGATCGTCATTCCCGTCTTCATGCTCCTGCTGCTCGGCATGATGGAGTTTGGGTTCGCGTTCAGCGACAGACTGACGCTCGGCAATGCGACGCGCGAAGGTGCACGCGTCGGCTCGTCGCTCGTGACCGGCATGACGACGGCCTGCAGTGGCGATCCGGCCGGCGTCGACACGGCGATCATCGCATCGCTGCAGTTCATCCTGAAGTCGGGCGGCTCAGACGTGAACCTGTCACACATAACGTCCATCAAGATCTTCAAGGCAACTTCAACCGGTGCCCAGTCGGGGGGCTCGGTCAACACCTGGACATATACACCAGGTAGCGGTCCGGACGCCGACACCGGACCCGGCATTGAGAGACTGGATTTCAGTCCTTCGTCCACGAACTGGGCGGCATGCACGCGCAGGAACACCGCCCCAGCCGATTCGCTCGGGGTGAGCATCACGTACCAGTATCAGTTGCAGACCCCGCTGGTGGCCGTCACGGCGTTGCTCGGGGGCAGTCAGGGGTCAACCATCACTCTCGTTGACAAAACCGTCATGGCATTAAACCCAACTAGCTGAGACGAAAATGTTGAGACTGATTCGGACTACCCGGCACAAACTCCACCGCTCAGAAGATCGAGAGCGCAGCAGGGGACAAGCCCTCGTCCTTTTCGCGATGACCTCCGTCCTGCTCATCGGCATGGTTGCCGTCGTGATCGACGTGGCCTGGTTCTGGACGAACGAACAGTCCATGCAGAAGGCGGCAGATGCTGGTGCCCTGGCGGGTGCTGTATATCTCCCAGGAAATGTCTCCAGTGCGTACTCCACGGCATTGGCTGAGGCCAAGAAGAACGGATATGTGCCCGGCGGTGGAGTGACAGTGACGCCACAACAGGATGCGCATAATCCGCGTCGGCTCAAGGTCACGATCACAGGACCGGTCCAGGCTTACTTCGCGCAGGTATTCTGCACTGTCGCCAACTGCGCAGACATCACCGAAACCGTCAGCGGCACGGCCGAATTCACCTTGCCCGTCCCGATGGGTAGCCCGCAGAACTATTACGGCGTGGGGACGTACCTATACAACACGGTCAACGTAAATCACAACAACAACAACCTCAACACCGGTTGGGACCCCGAAGGTGCCTCCGTGGCGACGGTGTGGACGAGCCCGACCAACGCGGCGACACAGAACTCCGTCTATACGACGACGGGCACCAACAACGCCGCGCAACAGTGGAACACCTTTGGCCTGCAGGCCGGCGCTAACGGTGTTCCCAACGACGCGACGCTTGCCATCGACGGTCTCGAGGTGCAGCTCAACCGCGTCTTTATTACTGGCTCGGGCACCTCGACCAACTGCTACGCCAAGGTCGAGGTCAGCTGGAACGCCGGCGGCTCCTGGTCAACGGCGCAGAACTCGGGTGCCCTGATGCCGACACCCACCACGACCGTCAAGACGTTGGGTAGCAATTCCTCGACGGCATCGTGGGGTGCTCACAGCTGGGCATACAGCGACTTCAGCAACACGAACTTCCGCGTTCGCCTGACGTGGCTGAATGGCACCGGTAACTCCAGCTGCGCCAGTACCCAAACCGTCTCGCTCGACCAGCTCATGGTGCGCGTCACCTATCACACCGTCACGACGACTACGACCTACACCGGAAACACGGGCAGTGTGCCCGCACCCACGAGTGGGACTCTCGCCACCCAGGGCTTCTGGGGCGCGATCATCACCAAGGGCGGCAGCCGCGAGAACGGCGACCAATTCAGTCCGTCCAGGGACAACTCGAGCATCAGTGGGCACACTTCGATTAACCCCGAGTACACCGACGTCGGGTACGACTACACCGTCGTGCTCCCCGGAGGCGGTGGACAGGTGAAGATCTTCGACGCCCCGTTCTGCGAGACCGGGTCCAACGGATCAGGCGGAAATATGGGCGCCGGTGATCACTGGATCGGTGGGTCGCCCAACGGCGTCACGACCGTCTATCAGCTCTGGAACGAGAACGGCACCCCATATGACACAGCAGACGACTCCCTCGTGGCGACATCGGGCTCTACCTTCGCCAACGAGATCCAGGCCGACTACAGCGGCGTGATGGGCACACCATCCCACACCGGGTTGACAGATTGCTCGACCGACGCGTATCAC
>JBBQEC010000063.1:0-11170 GCA_038320305.1 Candidatus Limnocylindrales bacterium
ACATGTTCACCGATCCGATCGTGAGCGAGGTCTACGAGCCCGGATCGGTCATGAAGATGTTCACTTCGGCGGCCGCTCTCGACGAAGGCGTCGTGACTCTGACGACGCCGGTCGAGGACCAGAAGGCACTCCATTTCGGCACTGCGATCGTCCAGAACTTCGACAAGAAGAGCATGGGCATCATCTCGTTCGAGGACGCGATCGCGCACTCACGCAACGTCGTGGCGGGCAAGGTCGCGATGATGCTGGGCAAGACCACGGACGATGCCTCGAGCGTCCTATATGACATGTGGCGGCAGCTGGGCATCGGTGAGCCAACGGGCATCGAGCTGGCCAACGAATCTGCAGGACTCGTCAGTGATCCGAGCGTCACGCCCTGGCAGCCGATCGATCTCGTCAACCATTCATTCGGTCAGGGCGTTGCCGTAACTGCGCTTCAGCTCGTGCGTTCTTTCGCCGCGATGGCCAATGGCGGCCAGCTCGTTCCACCGCACATCTATGCGTCTGATGACGCCGCGGCGCAAGCGAACGTTCAGCAGGTCATCTCGCCCGATCTGTCCGACGCGCTTCGCCAGCTCATGATCCACGTCGTCGACGAGGGTCCCAACTACGCGGAAGAAACGAAGATCCCGGGATACATCGTTGGTGGCAAGACCGGCACCGCCCAGATCTGGGACTCACAGTCGGGAATGTGGCTGCCCGACACGTACAACCACACATTCGTTGGCTTTGTCGGCCATGACAGGCCGGAGGCAATCATCCTCGTGCGCATTCACGACACGATCCCGCGCGTGCCCAAGAAGTGGGGCATGTCGCTGGAGATGACCTCCAATGAGCTCTGGCGCAGAGTCGCGATGGACGCAATCTCCGTGCTCGATCTGCCGCCGCTGCCTGGTTATGACGGCTCCCAGATCACCGACCCAGGCAGCCCCGCCGCGCCGACGCCCGACCCCACCGCGCCAACAGGTCAGCCGGCCGACACGCCGGACCCGGGCAACGTCGCCGCTCAACAGACCGGCGCCGCGCCGGGCAACAGATAGCGGGCCTGATGCGAGAATGACCGGACGTGGTTGACCGCGCGCCCTCGGCCGAGACCCAATCGTTCGACTCCGAGTCGCTGGCAGCGGCAGTCGGAGGTGCCCTGCTGCGCGCCGGAAACCGCCCGATCCGCGGCGGCGCCGTTGATTCGCGCATCGTCGAGCCGGGCAATGCCTTCTTTGCCCTGCCTGGCGAGCGAACAGACGGACATCGCTTCGTCGTCGATGCCGCGCAGCGCGGAGCGACGGCGATCATCGTCGCGCGGCCGCCCTCCGAAGACGAAATGGCAGCGCTGGCGGCGCCTGAAAGTGCTGCCGTGATCGTGGTCGAAGATCCCCTGTTGGCTCTGCGCAAGGCCGCCGGCGCGTGGCGCGATCGCTTTTCGCCGCTCGTCATCGGCATAACAGGTTCCGTCGGCAAAACGTCGACCAAGGAGCAGGCTGCTGAAGTGCTCGCGCTGCGCTGGCAAGTCTTGCGCACACAGGCCAACGAGAACAACGAGATCGGGTTGCCCCTGACGCTGCTGCGCATGGCCGCGGCCGACGAGGTAGCCGTGCTCGAGATGGGCATGTATGAGCTGGGCGACGTAAGAGTCCTGGCCCAAGTGGCCCGGCCGACGATGGGTGTGGTTACGGCCGTGCGCGGCAATCACCTGGAGCGTGCCGGTTCGATCGATGCCATCGAGCGCGGCAAGCGCGAGCTGGTCGAGGCACTGCCGGCCGGCGGAACCGCGATCCTCAACGCTGACGACGAGCGCGTGAGTCGCATGGCCGACCATGTCGCAGCCGGCGTCGATGTCGTCCGCTACGGCTTCGATGCCGGAGCCGACGTCACAGCCACTGACGTTGAATCGTTGGGTGCGCAGGGCATGCGCTTCAACCTGCGCACGGACGCGGGCTCAGCGGCCGCGGCGATCTCGACCCTCGGCCGGCACAACGTTCACAACGCGCTTGCTGCTGCGGCCGTTGGACTGCGCGCCGGCCTGAGCCTCGACGAGGTTGTGACAGGTCTCGCGCAGCCGGTAGACACGCCTCATCGCGCAAAGCTGATCGACACGGGTCGCTGGACGATCATCGACGACACGTACAACGCGGCGCCCGACTCGATGATCGCCGGCCTTGATCTTCTGGCGAGCCTCCCCGGGCGCCACGTGGCCGTGCTCGGCGAGATGGTTGAGCTGGGCGCGGAGAGTGAGGCCGGACATCGACGAGTCGGGAGCCACGCGGCGCGCGCAACAGATCTCCTGATCGTCGTCGGTTCAGCCGGGCAGATCTACGCGGACGCAGCCCAGACTGCCGGCATCGATCCGAACGCAGTGCACATCGCGCCCGATCGCGACATCGCGCTGGCCACGCTGCTGCGCATCCTCAAAGCCGGTGACGTGATCCTGATCAAGGCGTCACACAGCCAGAACTTCGTGGACATTGTCGATGAGCTGATCGCGCTGAGCCAGCCTGAGACCGTGGCGTGACGATCGCCGCCGGCATCGTGCAGGGCATCTTGCTGACATTTGCCCTCGTCGTGATCCTGATGGCGCCGTTCATCGTGCTGCTGCGGCGAATGCGGCTCGGCAAGCGCATCAGCATCGACGGGCCGGGCAGTCACCTGGTCAAGGAGGGGACGCCCACGATGGGCGGGGTGCTGATGATCGCGGTCGTCGGCGCTGCGGTGTTGCTCTTCCAGGTCCTGAACGGCAACTTCTGGGGACCGCAGACGATCGCGCCGATCCTGACGCTGCTCTTCATCGGTGTTCTCGGCGCGTTCGACGACTACCTCAACGCGACGACGGGCGAGGGCATCCGCATCCGTCAGAAGCTCTTGTGGCAGATCGCCGCGGGGCTGTTCATCGCGTATCAGGTCCAGACGACTTATGACATCCGCGCACTGGCTGTGCCGTTCCTGGGCGATGTCGGCATCGAGCCCTGGGCCTGGATCATCTTCGCGGCGTTCACGATCGTCGCCACTTCCAACGGTGTGAACTTCACCGACGGCCTCGACGGTCTCGCCGGCGGCACGCTCATCTTTGCTTTCGTCGCGTACATGATCATCGCGATCCTGAGCGGGCAGACGAGCCTCGCGATTCTGTGCGCGCTCATCATCGGTGCGCTGCTCGGGTTCCTGTGGTTCAACGTCCACCCTGCCCAGATCTTCATGGGCGATTCGGGCTCGTTAGCCATGGGCGCGACGCTCGCCGTTGTCTCGCTCATCACGGGTCAGATTCTGTTGTTGCCGCTGATCGGCCTGATCTTCGTGCTCGAGGCGGGCTCGGACGTCATCCAGATCGGCTACTACAAGCTGACCCACAGGCGCGCCTTCCCCTTCAAGATGGCCCCGCTACACATCCACTTCGAGCTTTCCGGCTGGGACGAAGAGAAGATCACCATGCGCTTCTGGATCATCGGCGCGCTTGCGGCCATGCTCGGCGTTACCTTCTACTTCTCGACGCTGGTTACCACGTGAGCCCCGCGACTCCGGCCAGTGAGACCGTTGCTGCGATCGATCTCGACAGCGTGACGATGGACGCGTTCGTCGGCCGTCCCGTCGCTGTGCTCGGCCTTGCCCGGAGCGGTGTCGCGTTGTGCCGTTTCTTTCATGAGCGCGGCGCGATCGTGACGGCGTACGACGGCCGAACGCGCGAGCAGCTGGCACGCGAGCTCGAGCAGATCGAGCCGACCGGTGCACGCTTGCTGCTCGGGCCCGACGTCGATCCGCGCGGCGCGCTCGAGGGCCAGGCGCTGATCGCCACGTCGCCCTCGATCAACAGCCGCTATCCGACGACCGAGCCGCGGCTCCGGGCGGCGCTGACCGATGTCGAACGCGCCGAGAGCGTGCCGGTGGTCAGCGAAATCGATCTGTTCCTGCGCTTGTGCCCGGCTACAACGATTGGCATAACGGGCACGAAGGGCAAGACGACGACCTCGTCGCTGACGGCGGTGGTGTTGGGCGCGAGCCCGGCACCCGTGGTGCTGGGTGGCAACATCGGCATCCCGCTCATCGAGCGGCTGCCCGAGCTCACCGCGGCCCACAGGATCGTGCTCGAGCTTTCGGAGCTGCAGTTGCCTACGCTCTCACGCGGCACGGATGTCGCGCTGTACACGCACGTGACGAGCGACCACCTGGACAGGCACGGCTCGCTTGAGGCCTATCGCAGCGTCAAGCGCCGTCTGGCGGAGCTGCTGCCGCATGATGGGCGACTCGTCCTCAACGCCGAGGACCCCGTGTCGTCCGAGTACGAGCGGGTCACCGATGCAACGACGGTCTTCTACCGCCGTGGTGAGCCGCTGCCGGGCGGTGTCGGCGTGCGCGACGACTGGATCGTCGCTGCCGAAGTCCGCCAGCTCGACTCGGACGCGCCGGCAATGACCGGACCGGGCGGGCGCATCATGCCCGTGGCCGAGATCCCACTCCCTGGCGAGCACAACATCAGCAATGTCCTTGGCGCCGTCGCTGTTGGATTGCTGTTCGGTGTCGCTCCGGACGGAATTCGTCGCGCCGTGAGTGACTTCAAGGGAGTCGAGCACCGCCTCGAGCTTGTCGCCAACGTCGACGGCGTCCTTTTCGTGAACGACTCGCAGGGGACGCAGCCCGACGCCGTCATCGCCGCGTTGCGCAGCTTTGCGCCGCCGATCGTGCTGATCTGCGGCGGCCGCTCAAAGAACATCGCTATTGACGCTCTCGCGGCCGAGGTCGCATTGCGGGCGGCCGCGGTGATCGTCATCGGCGAGACTGCGGACGAGTTCGCGGCCGCCTTCAAGGCCGCCGGTGCGCAACGCATTGAGCACGCGCGCTCTCTCGAAGACGCGGTACATCGCGCTGACGCGACCGCGCGCGCCGTTGGCGGCGCCACTGTGCTGCTCAGCCCGGCCGCTGCGAGCTTTGACATGTTCGTCGACTACGCCGCGCGCGGCGCCGCATTCAAGGCCGTGGTGGCGGGGATTGCGGCCGAGCACGCAGTTGAGCTAGCGCGATGATCGGGTTGCGACGCACGAAATCCGCGGCGCGCGCCGGCCGCACCTCGCGTCCGATCAACGGCGCGACGCCGATTGGCGGCACGCCCAACCAGCGTGGCCCCGCCGCCGCGCCCATCCTGCGCGGCCCTCAGCGCGAGCGTCACGAGCCGGATTGGGTGCTCCTGCTCGGCGTGGTTGCCCTGGCCGCGCTTGGCATCCTGATGGTCTACTCGAGCACCGGCGTGCACGACCTGCTGAGCCAGACTCCCTTTGCCATCGTCGGCCCACAAGCCGTCTGGGGCGTGCTCGGTGTCGTGCTCATGCTCCTGATCATGCGCGTCGACTACCGCTACCTGCGCTTGATCTCTGTGCCTGTGTTTGTCGTCTCGGTCGGCCTCCTCATCGTCATCCTGATCCTGCCTAGCAGTGGCTTCATTCACAGTGTCGAAGCTGGTAGCTCCGCACGTTGGCTGCAGGTGGGGCCACTGCCTGCGATGCACCCCGCCGAGTTCGCCAAGCTCGCGCTCGTCATCTATCTCGCGCACTGGCTGGCCAAGCGCGGCAACCGGACGGGCACTCTGACCCAGGGACTGCTGCCCTTCGTGCTCATCCTGGGCGTCGTCGTCGGGCTCGTCTTCTACGAACCAGATCTGGGTACGACCGGTGTCCTGGCGTTGACTGGCCTCACGATGTTCTTCGTCGCCGGCGGGCGGCTCAGGCATTTCGCGGTTCTCATACCGGCTGGCCTGGTTGCGGTGGTCGTCGCCGTGACGCAGAGCGGCTACCAGATGCAGCGCGTGACTACGCTGCTCAACCCATGGGCCGACCGGCTCGGCGATGGCCACCAGACAGTTCAGGGCCTCCTGGCGCTGGGCATGGGTGGCGCGACCGGCATCGGTCTTGGCCAGAGCAGGCAGCCCGGCGCCATCTCGCTACCTCAGTCGCAGAACGACTTCGTATTTGCACTCGTAGGCCAGGAGCTCGGCTTCATCGGCGCCCTTGCGCTGATCGGGCTTTATCTGCTCCTCGCGTATCGGGGTCTGCGCATTGCTCTCGGCGCGCCGGACACATTTGGCGCGTTGCTGGCGACAGGCATTACCGCCTGGCTCGTTATCCAGGCGTTCATCAACATCTCGGTCGTGGTCGTGCTGCTGCCGGTGACAGGCATCACGTTGCCCTTCGTATCCGCCGGCGGCTCGTCGCTCCTCGTCAGCTTCGCCGCGGTCGGTATCCTCCTTTCGATCTCACGCGAGACCCTTCCCCGAGGAAACTGGAACAATGCGGATTCTGATCGCGGCCGGTGGCACCGGCGGCCACGTCGACCCGGCGTTGGCCGTCGCGAGGTCCCTTCGCGAGCGGGTGCCTGACGTCGAGTTTCGGTGGCTCGGCGGCCATCGCGGCCTTGAGTCCAGCATCGTCCCGGGTGAGGGATTCGATCTCGATCTGCTGCCGTTGCGCTCGCTGCGCACAGTCGACCTGAGTAAACACGTGGTCCTGGATCCTGTACGTCTCGGAGCGTCCTACCCGATCGCCCTGGGGAAGCTGCTGCGCTGGCGTCCCGACGCCGTGTTCACGACGGGCGGCTACATCGCCATCCCGGTCGTGACCGCCGCGGCATCGTTGCGCATCCCGAGCGTCATGTGGGAAGGCAACCTCGTTGCCGGCCGCAGCGTCCGCGCCACGGCCCGCTTCGCGAACGTGCTCGCTATCAGCTTTGATGACACGGCCAAGAGTCTGCCCGGCCGGTGCTACGTGACCGGAACGCCGATTCGCCTGTTTGCAGGCCATGACCGCGCGAGCGCACGAAAGGCACTCGGCCTGGAGCCCGATACGCCGGTCGTGTTCATCTTTGGCGGCTCCCAACAGGTGCGCCGGATGAACCGCGCCGTGTGGAACGCGCTACAAGATCTGGTCCGCGACGTGAGCGTTATCCATATGACTGGCCAGCCTGCCTATGCGGAGGCGCTCAAGGTGCGCGAGACGCTCGCGACCGGCTCGCGCAGCCGATACAAGCCGTTCCTGTTCCTGCGCAACGAGATGACGGATGCGCTCGTTGCAAGCGACATGCTCGTGGGCCGTGCCGGTTCGTCGACGCTCGCCGAGGCCAGCGCGCTGGGTCTGCCGATGGTCGTGGTCCCTTACCCGCACGCGTCTGCTCATCAGGTCGCGAATGCGCGCGCACTGGCCGAGGCGGGAGCGGCGCGCATCGTCGCCGACGAGGACTTCGATTCCGCACAGCTCCAATCGGCAGTCGAGATGCTCAAAGATGAGGCCCAAATGGCGACGATGCGCGCGGCAGCACGGTCGTTCGGTCGACCCGGCGCAGCGGCAGCAGTGGCGGAGCTCGTCCTGGCACTCGCCGAGCGGTCCAATCTGCCTGCGGCTGCGGCCATCGAAAAGATGTCCCGGGCTGCGCCGTGAGCGAAGCAGCCATTCAGATACCGGCCAATGCGCGCAGCGACGACGACTATGCCCGGCTCGGTACGGACATCCAACGCCGCATCGGCGTCAAGACCTCTCGACACGAGCCGTTGTCGCGCTTCACGACGATGCGCGTGGGTGGCCCGGCCGATCTCTACGCAGAGGTTCACAACCTCTTCGAGCTGCGCGGCCTGGTGCGCTTCGCGCGCTCGCGTGAACTTCCTTTTTTCATCCTGGGCCGCGGCTCAGACCTGGTCATAAGCGACCGGGGCGTCCGCGGCCTGGTGATCAGCAATCGGGCACAGCAAACGCGATTCGAGGGCAACAGGCTGACAGCAGACTCCGGCTTGCCAATGGCCAAGGCCGCGACCCTGGGCAAACAAGAGGGTCTGTCGGGGCTCGAGTTCGGACTCGCTATCCCGGGTACTGTGGGCGGAGCCGTATGGGCCAACGCCGGTGCACATGAGTCGGACGTCCGTTCGATCCTCGTCGAGGCGAGCGTGGTGCGCGCCGACGGCAGCGAGGAGAAGCTCGATCCAGATGGTCTTGAGCTGACCTATCGAGAAAGCGTGTTGAAACGCTCTCCTGCCGGCGCGCCGGAGGTCGTGACGTGGGCGACGTTCGAGCTCGAGCCGGCGGACCCGGAGCTGATCGGTCAGCGTCTCGATGAGATTCGCCGCTGGCGGCAGGCGCATCAGCCGCTGGGCATTCCGTCTGCGGGCAGCGTGTTCCGCAATCCTGTCGGTGACTCAGCGGGCGGCCTGATCGACCGGCTGGGCATGAAGGGCTTGCGCATCGGCGGCGCCTCGGTCAGCGAGAAGCATGCCAATTTCATCGTCAACGACCAGTCGGGCACCGCCAGCGACGTTCGACGCCTGGGCGAGCACGTGCGCGACAAGGTGCGCACCGAAACGGGCACTGAGCTCGTCTTCGAGATCGTGTTCGCAGGTGACTGGTCGAATTGGGAGAGCGTGTGAATCGGACCTCGATAGCAGTGGCCCTGGGCGGCCCGAGCGCGGAGCACGACGTCTCGCTCGTTTCGGGCCGCGCGATTGCTGAAGCGCTGACCGAGCGCGGCCACGACGTCTCCGGCTGGCTGGTCGGGCTCGACGGAACCTGGTGGGGGCTGCCCCAATCGGCGATGGCCATGTCGCTGCCGGCCAAGGCGTTTGACGACCCCGCGGCCCTCGGAGCACACGGTCCCATGGCCCCCGGCGCGGCGCTGCAACTGATTCATGATGCGCAGCCAAAGCCAGTCGTATTCATTGCGCTGCACGGTCCGTTCGGCGAGGACGGCACGATCCAGGCCCTGTGTGAGGCCGCCGATCTCGTCTACACGGGCGCCGGCGTGGCGGCCTCCGCAGTGGGCATGGACAAGGCCCTGTTCAAACGCCTGGCGCGGGCGCTGGACCTGCCGGTCGTGCCGTGGATCGAGGTTGACGCGGCCGACTGGAAATCTGATCCAAAAGCAGTCCAAAAGCGCGTTGACGAGTTCAGTTCTGGACTTTCCGACAAGCGCGTGATCGTCAAGCCCGCGCGGCTCGGATCGTCGGTGGGCATAGCCATCGTCCACCACCCGGACGATCCCGAGTACTCCGGCGGCGCGATCGCACAGGCCCTTGCCTACGACGACTTCGTGCTCGTCGAGGCGTACCTGGACCACGCTCGTGAGCTCGAGATGGCGGTGCTCGGCAATTCTGACGCGGACCTCGAGAGCTACGGCCCGGGCGAGATCTTTCCCGGGCACGAGTTCTACGACTACTCAGCCAAGTACGCCGACGGTGTCTCGCGCACGACCGACTCTCCCGATGTGACCCCGGAGATGCGCCAACGCCTGCATAGGGTCGCCCGCGAGGCATTTCTCGCGATGGGTGGCCAGGGATTTGCGCGCGTCGACTTCATGGTCGATAGGGCCACTGGCGAGCTCTACCTGAACGAGATCAACACGATCCCGGGCTTCACGCCGATCAGCCTCTTTCCTGTTCTGAGCCGTGCCGGTGGCTACGATTTCGGCGCAATCAGCGAGCGCATCGTCGAGCTCGCCATCGAGCGTGCGGCAACCCGTCCGCGGCGCGTGCTCACGCGCGCGGACCTGCCCTGACTGCTCGGCCTCGCTCGTCGGCGCGCTACGCCCGCCCGCCCGCACGGCGTCGTGGCCTCCTCGGACTGATTACGGGTGCCCGGCTCGTGGGCCTGTTGCTGATGATTGCTGCGGCCGGCGCCTCCTACTGGATGCTCACCGCTGACACGTTCGATGTTGGCACGCCGCACGTGACGGGCGACCTTCGTTACACCAACGTCGATTCGCTCGTCACTTCCCTGGCCATTTCAAGATCGAACCTGTTCCAGCTCGACACCAGCGAGATCCACGGCGCGCTAGTAGCTCAGCCCGGCATCGAGAGTGCTGACGTGTCTGTGGCATTGCCGGACCGTCTCGACATCGCAGTGATCGAGCGCGCGCCGGTCTTCGCGCTGCGCCATGACGGGTCGACCGTGCTCGTAGATGCCGACGGTCTGATTTTGGCCGGGTCCGATCCCGCCCAGGCGACAAGTCTGGGACTGCCGCTAATCGATGATCTCAGGTCCACGCCGTCACCTGAGGCCAACACGGGTGAGGCCGTCGATCCGGTGGCGGCGAGACAGCCTGGCATGACGCTCGACCCGATCGATGTCGCGGCAATCCTGCAGCTTGGAGCCGTAACGCCGGCGCTTATCAATTCGAGCGCCGCGTCACTGACGCTGAGCGTAAGCGACGACAACGGCTACGTCATCAGTGCGCAACCCACGGGCTGGCAGGCAATATTCGGCCAGTACACGCCGAACTTGCGACCGACCGACATCATTGCGCGCCAGGTCCAGTGCCTGCGCTCTTTGCTCGGGGCGGCGGAGCCCCAAGTGCACACGGTCTACCTCGCGCCGTTGGACGACCGTTGCGGGACATATCTGCCCGACGCGACGCCGCGCGCCGCGTCGACTCCTTCTCCCGCCCGTTAGGCCAGAATGTAGACGTGGAACGGGAGGCAATCCTCGTCGCGCTCGACGTGGGCACAAACAAGGTCGTCACGCTCATCGGCGAGGTTTCGCGCGATGGCTCTGTCACGGTCATCGGCAAAGGTGCCGAAGCGTCATCCGGCCTCAAGAAGGCCGTCGTGATCAATATCGATCAGACCGTGAACTCGATCCGTCAGGCGCGCGAGGCCGCTGAGCGGCTGTCCGGCTACCGCATCGAGTCCGCGATCGTGGCCGTGGGCGGCGCCCACGTCGAGTCGCAGAACTCGCGCGGCGCGGTCGCTGTCAGCGGCGCGCAGCGGGAGGTAACGCGCGAGGACATCGAGCGTGCCACCGAAGTTGCGCGGGCGGTCAACATCCCGTCGAACCGAGAGGTGCTGCACGTCCTGCCGCGCGGCTTCGTCGTCGACGGCCAGGAAGGCGTCAAGGACCCGCTCGGCATGAGCGCAATCCGGCTCGAGGTCGAGACACATATCGTGCATGGCTCGGCGACGGCGGTGCAGAACCTGTCCAAATGCGTCCAGCGCGCCGACATTCGCATCGACGAGCTCGTTGCCGCCTCGCTCGCCTCCGCGGACGCGGTCCTGACCGAGACAGAGAAGGAGCTCGGCGTCGCGGTCGCTGACTTCGGCGCTGGAACCATCGATCTCGCGCTGTTCATCGAAGGCTCGCCGTTCTACACGGGCGTCCTGCCACTGGGCGGCAACAACGTGACCAACGACGTGGCGATCGGCCTCAAGACGAGCCTGGGT
>JBBQEC010000064.1:0-11104 GCA_038320305.1 Candidatus Limnocylindrales bacterium
AAAGCGTCGTTTATGAAACTGTCAGCGGCGTGTCCACGGGTACACAAGAGCCCCGGTCCTTGCGGGCCGGGGCTCTGTCTTTCGTCCTGAGTGACGCTACGCGCCGCGAAGGAGTCAGAAACTAGGCGCGGCGGCGGCTGAAGCAGTCGTCGCAGTAGACGGGCTTACCGCTCGTGGGCCGGAACGGCACCATTGCCGTCTTGCCACAGCTCGAGCAAGTGGCCTCGAACATCTCGCGCGGTCGGCGCTCGCGGTATCCACCGGAGCCGCCGCTGCTGCTGTAGCCACCGCCGCCCATTGACGACGAGTCACCACTCCCCATCTGGGTCTTGCGAGCAGCTCGACAGTTGCGGCAGCGACGGGGATCAGAAAACCCCCGGTCGGTGTAGAACTGCTGTTCGCTCGCCGTAAAGACGAACTCCTGGCCACAATCGGCGCAGGTCAGCGTTCGATCTGTCTGCAAAGAAAAACACTCCTTCTCGAGCCGGACTTCGCGACTTTTTCTCGCGAAGATCCGTGAGAGGAGTGTCGTGGCATTCCGGCGTTATGGGCGCCCGTTTCGATGGGCTCAGATGCCACTCGGTCTTAGACACCGAGCACGCTCAGTGTGGCGGCATTTATGCAGCCGGTCAAGCCCATTCCTTGAACGTCGTGGATAGTGCTGGCGGGCAGCGTAATCGGCCGGCGTCGATACACTCCGACGGGCGTGAAAGACGGGTTGAGATCTCCAGAATCAAACGAGCAATGGGTTCCGCCTGACCACGGGACGGAGACAGGGGCGCTCCAGAAGCGAGTTGCCCGCGGGCTGACCTGGACGTTCATCGATACGTGGGGCGGCCAGTTCATCGCGCTGTTCATCTTCGCGATCCTGGCGCACGCGCTGACCGACGTCGATTTCGGCCTCGTCGCACTGGCGACTGTATTCATTGCCTTTGCCCAGCTCTTCGTCGACCAGGGCCTGGGCGATGCGCTCATCCAGCGCACGTCAGTTACGAGGCTGCAGATCGACACGGCCTTCTGGGTGGCGGTGGTCACGGGCCTGGTACTGATGGTCGTCGGTATCGTCCTCGCCGAGCCGATCGCGATCCTGGTCAACGAGCCCGGTCTGGCTCCCATCATCGTCGTCCTTTCAATCAATTTCGTCGTGACGGCCCTGAGCAGCGTCCAGCTCGCGTTGCTCCGGCGCGACATGCGCTTCCGGAGCCTCGCGCTGCGCCGTCTGGTTGCCGTCGCGGCAGGCGGAATCATTGGTGTCGGTGCAGCGTTGTTCCTGAACTGGGGAGCCTGGTCGCTGGTCGCTCAGCAGGTCTCGTACGGCATCGTGTCGGTCTTCATGCTCTGGAGGGTCAGCCCCTGGCGACCAAGCTTTCGCTGGTCGCGCACCGACTTTCGTGAGCTGATTGGATTCGGCAGCAACATCGTCGGCAGCGACGTGCTCAACTTCGTCAGTCGTAACTCGGACAACCTGCTGGTAGGGGCCGTCCTGGGCGCTGGTCCACTGGGCTTGTATGCCGTCGGCTACAAGATCCTCGACACGACCCAGACACTGCTCGTGAACGCCGCGCGCAAACTGGCCTTTCCGGTCTTCTCGCGCATCCAGCACGACCGCGAGCGAACGCGGCGCGCATACGGTCGCGTCAACCGCGCCCTCAGCGTGGTCATTCTGCCCGGATATATCGGACTGTCACTTGTCGCCCAGGAGGCGATCGTCTTGCTCTTTGGCGCCAAATGGACGGCCAGTGGTCCAGTCAGCGCAACGCTCTACCTGATAGGACCGGTGCTCACGCTGCAAGTCTTCAGCGGCGCGTTGCTCAATGCCGCCGGCCATCCGGGGGTCGTATTCCGCTTTCGCTTGCTCACCACGATCGTTCACGTAGTAGGTTTCTTCATCGCCGTGTTGGTGTTCCAGAACATCGTCGCGGTCGCCGCTGCGTTCGTGATCGGCAGCTATCTCCTGCTACCGCTGAACCTCTATCTCCAACACAGGTACGCAGGTATCTCCGTGGTCGAACACCTCTGGCAGCTTCGCTGGGTGGCAGTCTCCACAGTGCTCATGGCAGCTGCCGTCGTTGCCGTCAAATTCGCACTGGCGGATCAGTTTCTGAGCGAGCCCGTCGTGCTGCGCTCGCTGTTCACGCTCATTCCTGAGGTCACCGTCGGACTGGTCGCATACACCGCGGCTATTTGGCTGTTCGAGCGTGACCTGTTGCGCGAGGTCGTGACAGTGGCACTTCAGGCAATGCCGGGCGGTGAACGAATCGCACGCGTGGCGGGGATAAAGCTCGACGGCAAGCGCGGCCTTGGCGGCGGACAGCGGCGCAACAGGGTGCTCGAGGCGCAGACAGAAGCCGCCATCGCCGAGTCGCGCGAAGTCGACATGGGCATGGACATCGCCGCCGATCTGGGCGTCGACGAAGCCCGCACAGCCGACATCTAGTCGGCTGGCACACCGCGGACCGGCAAACGATTCTGACCGAGTAACCGACACGGACCTGCGCACCCTCGTTGCCACCGACGCTCTCGACGCGGATCTTGCCGCGCTCGTTCTCGTGCTCGCGGAACACGGTGTGCCGCTGCTGATCGCGTCCGCGGATCGCATCAGCGCCGAACGGGCTCGTAAGGCGTTCTCCGATCAGGTCCGTAGTGCCCAGCCGTCGCGCGATGCGCTGGCCGGCGGAGTTGTGCTTGGCGCGTCGCTTGAGGATGTCCTGCGTGTCCTGGGTGGTGGGAAAGAGATTTCCGACGACACGCGCGATCTGGGCGTCGTGCTGATCTTGCGCGACGGCCGTGTTCAGATCGCGCACTACGTCCGCCCGATTGAGCGGGACGCGGCCGGTCACCTGCAGCGGCGACCGCCGGCGGTACTGGCTGCGCGCGAAGCCACGTCCGGCGTCATGGACCATTTCTATTGGGCTCTCACCGAGGAGCTCGCCACGCGCGCGGGCATGACCCGTCACGAGCTAGAGGATGAGCATCAGGCCGGGAGCAGCCGACTTTCCGTCGCCACGGTCAAGGCTGATACATCCAGATCTCACGACCCGTGACACCGTCATCTGCCGAGAAGATGAGCTTGTCGCCTGCGGCCGTGACCTCGAACGGATAGCCGTCGGCCCGGCTGCCGCTCGTCGCCTCACTCGTTCCGGTGGAGGTGCCGTCTGTCTGCCACAGTGTCTACGAAGCAAGCCGATTGGTCGCCGAGCACCATCAGAATGGCGTCGCTAGAACTGCCCGTGTCCGCATTGAGTGACGTTATGTGCCGATGCTGGCGGGCCCCTGCAAAATCGGAACGCGGGATGCTTCCGAACGACCGTAGTACGCTCGACCAAGTGTCTGCGAACCAACGAACGAACAGCCGTCCCGTGACTTTGGGTGAGCTGCGCTCAGCTGACTACCTGACGCGCTCCGTCAAGGAGGAGCTGCGCGCGAACCTGCTCGCGCGGCTGGCGTCGGAGCAGCCAATCTTCGAGGGCATCGTCGGCTACGACGAGACGGTCCTGCCCGCGATTGAGAACGCCATCCTTGCTGGTCAGGACATCTGTTTTCTGGGCGAGCGCGGCCAGGCCAAGACGCGCCTCGCGCGATCGCTCGTGGCGCTGCTTGACGACGCCATACCGGTCGTCGCCGGCGGTGAACTGAACGACGATCCGTTCGCGCCCATCTCGCCCAGCGCCCGTCAGCTCGTCGCCGCGCAAGGCGATAAGACACCCGTCGACTGGCTGCCGCGTGATCGGCGCTATACAGAGAAGCTGGCCACGCCCGATATCACCATCGCCGACCTGATCGGCGAGGTTGATCCGATCAAGGTGGCTGAGGGCCGGTATCTCGCCGACGAGACCACGATCCACTATGGACTTGCCCCGCGCGCCAACCGTGGCATCTTCGCGATCAACGAGCTGCCCGATCTTGCCGAGCGCATCCAGGTCGGCCTGCTCAACATTCTCGAGGAGCGCGACGTCCAGGTCCGCGGCTACACGCTGCGCCTGCCGCTCGACCTGTTCGTCGTCGCGAGCGCCAACCCGGAGGACTACACAAGCCGTGGCCGGATCATCACGCCACTCAAGGACCGTCTCGGCTCGCAGATTCGGACGCACTATCCACACACGATCGAGGACGAGATCGCGATCATGCTCCAGGAGCGCACGGCACTCGCCGGCGATGGGATTCCCGATCTCGTCGAGCCACAGTTCATGCTCGAGCTGATCGCCGAGCTTTCACAGTTGGCGCGCCGCTCACCCGAAGTGAGTCAACGCTCTGGGGTGAGTGTTCGAGTCAGCATCGCGAACCTCGAGACTGTCTGTGCGAGCGCGGTCAAGCGCGCCGTACGGCTGGGCGAGAAGGAGGCCGCGCCGCGCATCAGCGATCTACCGGCGCTGGTTGCCTCGACCGCGGGCAAGATCGAGCTTGAGACGCTGTCCGACGAGATGCCGGAGGAGCGCGTCGTCGATCGTCTGCTGGCACGAGCGATCAACAACGTCTTTGCTCGGCACCTGGATCTCGACGACCTAGACGAGATCGTCGAGGTGTTCGATGCCGGGCTGGTGTTGGAAACCGGCGATATGGTGCGCTCGGCCGAGTACGTTCGTTGGCTGCGCGAGACGCCTGGCCTCGACGAGGCAGTGGTGCGTCTGGGTGGCTCGCAGGGATCAGCGGCCGTGACTGCGTCGGCGATCGAATTCGTGCTCGAGGGCCTGCATCTCAATCGGCGACTCAACAAGGATCGCGCCGGCGGCGGGAGCCGCTACCGACGCTGACGTGCTGAGTTCCGTGAGCGATGACCGCCTCATCTGAAGGGCCGCTTGCTCCGCCGGCGCGAACGACGCACGGTCCTTATCGCTACGCGCGCTGGGACGGAACTCAGGGGCTCGACGAGCTGACCGCTGACGATCTGCTGGCCGAGTTGTCGGACGACATCCTGGCCGAGTCGGATCTGTCATCTGCCCTGGCGCGGCTCCTCGCGCGCGGCATACGCGGCGATCGTGCGGGAGAGCAGCGTCTCACCGGCCTGAACGAGCTGATCCGCCGACTTGCGCAGGAGCGCGAAGATCTGCTGTCGCGTTACGAGTTGGGTGATGTGCTGTCGGACGTCCGAGATCAGCTCGACGATATCGTCAACAGCGAGCGTCGCGCGCTCGAGCGCCATATCGCGGGTGTGGCGCGCGATGCCAGCGATCCCCAGCTGCGCCAGATGGCATCGGGCATTGCCGCCCGACGCCAGGAGCAGCTCGACCAGTTGCCCAACGACGTCGGCGGCAAGATCAGGGGTCTCTCCGAATACGACTTCATGGATCCTGACGCTCGGGCGCGTTTTGACGAGCTGCTCGATCAACTTCGGCGCCAGGTCCTTGATGCCCAGTTCGCCGGTATGTCGGACGCGCTCAAGGGCGTGACGCCTGAGGACCTGTCGACAAATCGCGAGATGGTCCGCGAGCTCAATGGGCTGTTACAGGAACGCCTCGCGGGCAACGAGCCAGACGCATCCGATTTCCTGTCGCGTTACGGCAGCGCCTTCCCGGGCGCCGAAACGCTCGACGACATCATCGAGCAGCTCGCCGCGCGGATGGCGCAGATGCAGTCACTTATGCAGTCGCTCAGCGCCGATCAGCGCCAGGAGCTGCAGGACATGATGGACGCGCTGCTGCGCGATGACCGTCTCCGCTGGGATCTGGCCCAGCTGGCCGCAACGCTCGACGCGCTCCTGCCGGAAGGACTCGGCCAGCGCTTCGACTTTCAGGGCAGCGAGCAGCTCAGCCTGCACGGCGCATTGGCCCAGCTCGGCCGTCTCAACCGATTGGACGAGCTCGCTGCCGAGATGGACAACATAGGGTCAGTGCAGGAGCTCGCCGACATCGATCCAAACGAGATCGCGCAATTGCTCGACGCGGAGTCGGCGGCCGACGTGCGCCGTCTGCAGGATCTGGCGAGAACGCTCGAGCAGGCCGGTTACGCCGAACGCAACGGCAAGCGGCTCGAGCTGACTCCGCGCGGTGCTCGCCGACTCGGCCAGGGGGTACTCGACGAGCTTTTCGGTCGCCTGCGACGTGACGTCTTCGGCGGACACGACAAGCGGTCATCGGGCGCCTCGGGGGAGCGGGATGTGGGCAGCCGCCCGTACGAGTTTGGCCGGCCCTTCGACCTGAATCTGCCGCGGACGCTGGCAAATGCTTTGACGCGACCGCAACCTGGGCCAGGGATACGACTGACGCCGCAGGACTTCGAGATCCACGAGGCGGAGGATGTAGCTCGTGCCGCGACAGTTCTGCTCGTGGACATGAGCCGGTCGATGCTGTTGCGCGGCTGCTACCTGGCGGCCAAGAAGGTTGCACTTGCGCTCGACATGCTCATTCGAACGCGCTACCCGCACGACGAGCTGCAGGTCGTCGGCTTTGCCTACTACGCGCGCGAGATCGCGCCAACGGCCCTGGCGACTCTGTCGTGGCATGGTTACGAGTACGGCACCAATCTGCAGCACGGCCTGATGCTCGCGCGCCAGATGCTCGGCCGCAGCCACGCGGCCAACAAGTCGATCGTCGTCATCACGGATGGCGAGCCGACTGCCCATTTCGAGAACGGCCAGATCGAGTTCAACTATCCGCCAACGCGACAGACGATTCGCGAGACGCTCAAAGAGGTCGGCCGCTGCACGCGCGCCGGCATCACTATCAACACGTTCATGCTCGAGCAGTCGCGGCCGCTTGCCGAGTTCGTGGAACGCATGACGCGGATGAACCGCGGCCGGGCCTTCTATGCGGATCCCGACGAGCTTGGCGAGTATGTGCTCGTCGACTACGTCAGCCGCCGCCAGCGCCGCGACTGACGCCGCTCAGCCGCCGGCGACGGCCGGTATGACGTGGACCACGGACGCATCTGAGAGTGGCGCGGCCAGGTCGCGTTCGCGCTCGCCGTCTATGAACACGTTGATGTGCTCGCGGATTTGTGGGCCCGGCGCAAGCAGCCGATCGGCGATACCGGGCCACTGGGCATCAAGTTTCTCGACGAGCTGCCCGAGCGATTCCGATTCGACGATGACGTGGCGCGGTGGAGGATCTTGGAACAATGCCACCAACGAACGCGGCAGATAGACGTTGGCCATGACGGTCAGCCCTCGACGACGGCCGCCTCGACCGACCACACCGGCGGCAGGAAGTCAGCGACCATCCGCCACTCATCTCCTTCATTGGAGCTCGCAAAGACCTGGCCGGTGCTCGTTCCGAAGTAGACGCCGACCGGATCGAGGCGGTCGGTGGCCATCGCCTCACGCAACACCGTCACATATGCGTTGACGTGGGGTAGGCCCGCGTCCAATTGCAGCCAGGTAGCACCGCGGTCACGGCTGCGCCAGACCGCGGCGTGCCCATCCACCATGTATCGGCCGGCTTCGGGGCCGTTGTGCGGAACGACCCAGATAGTCGAGGGGTCGTGCGGATGAATCGCCAATGGAAAGCCGAAATCGGACGGCAGCTCGTTGGTGATCTCGGTCCATGACTGACCGCCGTCCTCCGAGCGATAGACGCCGCAGTGATTCTGCTGGAACAGGCGCGCCGGGTTGGTCGGATCGACGTGCAGCTTGTGGACACATTGACCGAACTCTGGTTCGGGACCGGGAAAGAAATCTGCTCGGACGCCCTTGTTGCGCGTCTGCCAGGTCTCCCCACCGTCGTTGGTCTCGAAGGTTCCGACCGACGAAATGCCCACCCACATGTGATTTGGGTCCGTGTCATCGAGCGCAATCGAGTGGAGACAAAGTCCTCCCGCGCCGGGCTCCCAGTCCGGCCGACTCGGGTGATCGCGCAACCCTCCGACATGAGTCCAGGTTTCGCCCCGATCTACGCTGCGGAACAGGCCGGCAGGCTCGACCCCCGCATACAGCGTCTTGGCGTCTGCGCTGGGGGTCAGATTCCAGATCGTCGTGATCTTCGGCTCCGTATCGCCGTAGGTCAGCCCGCTGCTCGACTGCGTCCAGGTTGCGCCGTCATCGTCACTGCGGAAAACGGTGGGTCCGTACCAGGAGTTGCCGCCCGCGGCATAGAGCGTGTCGTCTGAAGCGCGCACGAAATGGTGGATCGGCCACGTTTCGCAAAACGGACCACGGACATCCCACGCCTGGCGGTCGATGCTGCTCTCCAGGATGAAGGCACCCTTTCTGGTTCCGATAAGTACTTGTGCTCGACGGTCCATGCCCGAACTTTAGTCGAAGAACGAGGATGTGCGGCGCCCCACATCAGAGCGCCGCCGGTATTCCAATTGACGATCAGCGCCGCGCGAAGGGATAGCGGTTTCTGATCTCTGGCCGTGTTACGAGCAGGGCTCCCAAGATCGAGCTGGCCAATGCCAACGCCAACGCGAAGACGGTGCCCCAGCCGGCCTTGGTCAGATCCGCTGGTGAAACGTTCCCGACTGCTGCGGACAGCACGCCAGCCGCAGAGCCCAGAGCGGCACCGGCGCCGAGGGCGACCATCAAGACGAGCAGCACGACGAAGAGGCCCCAGACCAGGAAGCCGTGCATTACCGCGCTATCGGGCTCGTCGACCTCGGCAGTCCAGGCGGCGATGAATCCGCCGACGCCGAACGACAGCACTCCAAACAGGCCAGCAATGATCGAACCGACTGCCGCGCCACCAAGCTTGAATGGCGTCGTCGATGACTCCAGCCCTGCGGCCACGGAGATGGCGCCGAACAGCACGAATAGGCCGAAAGCAGCGATAAGTCCGGCCACGATCGAACTCCAGCTGATCAGGTCGCTGCGCGCTACGTCGACAGATCCTCGATGAGTGTTCTGTTCCATGACTCTGTCTCCTCCTTCGCTGCTTACAGCAGCCGTAGAAGGAGGATGACCACGATGATCACCACGACTAGTCCAATGATGCCCACGTTGTTCCTCCCTGAATTCTCTATGGTCGCGCCGCGCCGACCGTTGCCCGAGCATGGGTCACGCAACGTTGCAGCCGCGCCTACCATCGAGGTCACCACGATTCAGCGAAGCGACTCGGCATGTGTCTTTTTCAGGAGAGCGAGCTCGATGTCCTATCCAACGCCCGCCAGCTCGGTCACTGAGCTGTTGGCCGGCCTCGATGGCATTGCCCACATCGACGGCGACCGCCTCTTGATCGACGACGAGCGGCGCTTCCGCGCCGTAGGCGTACGCACGACCGTCTGGTCGGCCACGTTCAGCACGGATAAGGACGTCATCGAGGCGGCGCGTTGGATCATCTGGGAAGCCTCGCAGGAGCTCGGCGCGCGCTCGGCCAGCATCCACGAGCTGTACATGGCGCGCGGCCGTGGCGAGATCCACGGCTTCACTGTCCCTGCCGTCAATGTCCGGACGCAGGTCTTCGACATGGCCCAGACGATGTGCCGCGCGGCCGAGCCGACTGACGTCGGGGCTCTCATCTTCGAGCTTGCCAGGAGCGAGCAGGAGTACACGTTCCAGCGTCCGGGCGAGTACATCACCGCCATCCTTGCCGGTTGCATCGCCGCCGGCTGGCGCGGCCCGGTTTTCGTCCAGGGCGACCACTATCAGTTCAACGCAGCAAAGTACAGGGCAGATCCGGACACGACGACCGAGGCGATCCGCAAGGCGACGCGCGATGCCCTGGCCGCGGGCTACGGCAACATCGATGTCGACTCCTCGACGCTCGTTGACCTTGGCCTGCCGACGGTCGACGAACAGCAGCGGACCAATTACGGGCGCGCCGCGGAGATCTCGGCGGTCATTCGTGAGCACCAGCCACCCGATCTGATGGTCAGCATCGGGGGCGAGATCGGCGAGGTCGGCCAGCAGAACTCGACCGAGGAAGAGCTGCGCGCATACCTCGACGGCTACTACCGTGAGCTTGAGCGTCGTGCGGGTCCGGGCGTCCCAGGTATCAGCAAGGTCAGTGTTCAGACCGGGACTAGCCACGGCGGCGTGCCACTCCCCGACGGCGGGGTCGCGGAGGTCAAGCTCGACTTCGGCACTCTTGAGCGACTGGGCGAGATTGCGCGCTCATACGGTCTCGCAGGCGCCGTGCAGCACGGGGCCTCGACTTTGCCCGACGAGCTCTTCCACCGATTTCCTGCCATCGAGACCGCCGAGATCCACCTTGCGACCGGCTTCCAGAACATGCTCTGCGGGCACCCGGCGTTTCCGAGCGACCTGCTCAAGCAGATCGAGGCATGGTGCTTCAGCAATACGCTCGACGAGCGTAAACCGGACGATGACGACATCCAGTTCCTGTACAAGACGCGCAAGAAGGCACTCGGCCCGCACAAGCGCGAGCTGTGGGAGTTGCCGACCAAGGACGAGATCCTGGCCGATGTGCAGAAGAAGCTCGAATACCTGTTCGATCAGCTGAAGGTCGCAGGCACCCGTGAATACGTCGCGCGTTTCATCCAGGCGCCCGAGCGTCATCACCAGCTACCCGAGTCGCTCGCGGCCGCAGGGGCGCTAAAGGGGTCGGCGCGGCCCGCTCGGTAGACTTGCACCTGACACACATCCCGTTACCCAGAGAGGGGGTCCCCCGCGTGGTCGACACGCGTCCCGCAGCAGCGCCTGGCCAACTCGGCCTGGCCCAGTCCTTCCTGAACAGCTTCGATCTCGCCAGCGATCGCGACGAGCTCGCCGATCCGAATACGGCCACGGCGTGGCTCGTCGAGGGTCGCCTTGCCTCGCCCGGATCTGAATACGACAGTGACGATCTGAGGCGCCTGACGGAGGTTCGCCGCGCACTCCACGATCTGGTCGCGGCCAACGGCAGTGCCGGATTGCAGCGGAGGGCGGTGACGACGCTCAACGAAGCCGCACGCCGCGTCCGACTCGGCGTGCGACTCCATCCCGTCGATGGCTATCGCCTCGTTGCCGAGGGCGTCGGCGTAGATCGACCCATCGGCGAGCTGCTGATGAGCGTGACCGGAGCTATGGCGGCCGGCAACTGGAACAGGCTCAAGGTGTGCGCCAACGAGACGTGCCAGCGTGCGTTCTATGACTCGTCGCGCAACCGCTCTGGCCGGTGGTGCTCGATGGCCACGTGCGGCAACCGCATGAAGGGCCGAGCCTACCGTCAGCGCCATGGCAGCTCTCACCTCAACGCGCAACGCAGTCAGGCTGACCGTGCCGAAGCCGCAAGCT
>JBBQEC010000065.1:0-10998 GCA_038320305.1 Candidatus Limnocylindrales bacterium
GACCGCATCCGCACCCTGCTGATACGCCCTCAGCGTCTCCTCACGAAGCCTCTCTCGGTCCACTCCACGATGGTGCCCACCCGGCCCACCAACTGTCAACCTCCCACCGCTGCCCGAGACACTCCTCCTGGGCAGTTACGGTGGCGCAGACATTCCCGGGGTTGTCCCAGGTGGCCGCGTTCGACACCGCGTTTCACGCCACCCTACCCGAGGCGGCGGCCCTCTATCCGCTGCCATGGGACTGGACCCGTCGCTGGGGCCTGCGCCGGTTCGGCTTCCATGGCTTGAGTATCCAGTACGCCGTCCGCCGCATCCGGGAGCTGCTGGGAACAATGCCGCGGCGCCTTGTGATCTGCCACCTGGGCGCCGGCTGCTCGGTGACGGCCGTCGCCGATGGCCGCTCTGTCGACACCAGCATGGGTTTCACGCCGCTCGAGGGACTCATGATGGGTCGACGCTCAGGGTCGGTCGATCCCGGCCTGTTGCTCCATCTCCTCAGCCACCAGGCCATCACGGTAGCCGAGCTCGACGAAGCGCTCAACGAGCGATCGGGTCTGCTCGGCGTCTCCGGTGTGTCCTCAGACATGCGGGAGATCGCGGCCGCGGCCGACGCGGGGGACCAGCAGGCTGCACTGGCCCGCGCCATGTTTGCGCACCGTCTGGTCAGTGCAATCGGCTCCATGATCGCCACCCTGCACGGCCTGGACGCGCTCGTCTTCACCGGGGGCATCGGTGAGCACAGCCCGTGGGTGCGCCAGATGGTCGCCGACGCGTTCGGCTACGCCGGTCTCCGGCTAGATGGAGCGAGGAACGCGGCCGCGACCGTGGACCTGGATGTGGCGGCGGATAACTCCGCCGTCCGCGTGCTGGTCGTGGCAACACGCGAGGATCTGACCATCCTCGGCGAGATGAGACGACTCCTGTATCCGACTCTGGGCCAACCCGATTCAGCGCCCCCGAAACAGGCGTGACGCGCCTCCGACCCCGGATCATCTCGAAGTGTTCAGCCCTGGGTGGAGGTGCCGTTCAGCCAGACCGACAAGCATCCAGGTCGCTGAGCACCCAGTGCTCCCAGTGGCCACACGACCAGACGAGGAGGCTCTTGGTGACGAACGTCCTTTCCAAGACGCAAGTGCAGTTGACGGACGCCTACTGGCGCGCTGCGAACTATCTCTCGGTCGGGCAGATCTATCTGCTCGACAACCCGCTCCTACGGGAACCGCTCGCGATTGAGCACGTCAAGCCACGGCTGCTGGGCCACTGGGGGACGACTCCCGGACTCAACTTCATCTACGTTCACCTCAACCGGGTGATCGTCGAGCACGACCTGGACGTCATTTACGTGGCCGGGCCGGGGCATGGCGGGCCGGCGGTCGTTGCCAACACCTATCTCGAGGGGACCTACTCCGAGGTCTATCCGAACATCTCGCGGGATGCCGAGGGGATGCAGCGGCTGTTCAAGCAGTTCTCCTTCCCCGGCGGCATCCCCAGCCACGCGGCGCCCGAGACCCCCGGCTCGATCAACGAGGGCGGCGAACTGGGGTACTCGCTCGCGCACGCCTTCGGTGCCGCTCTTGACAACCCGGACCTGATCGTGGCTTGTGTGGTGGGTGATGGCGAGGCTGAGACCGGCCCGCTCGCGACCGCCTGGCACTCAAATAAGTTCCTCAACCCGGCGACGGATGGAGCGGTCCTCCCGATTCTGCACCTGAACGGCTACAAGATCGCTAACCCGACGATACTGAGTCGAATCAGCCGCGATGAGCTCGAGTCTCTGCTCGTCGGCTATGGCTACAAGCCGTACGTCGTAGAAGGAGATGAGCCCGCGGAGATGCACCAGCTGATGGCCGCCACCATGGAGACGGTGATCGGTGAGATCCACGCGATCCAACAGGAAGCGCGCGAGAACGGCGTGCGAGAGCGGCCCCGCTGGCCGCTGATCGTGCTGAGAACGCTGAAGGGCTGGACCGGGCCGAAGGAGGTCGACGGCGAGAAGACCGAGGGGACCTGGCGCTCGCACCAGGTGCCATTGGCCAACATCGCGGCGAATCCCGAGCATCTCCAAGCATTGGAAGCGTGGCTGAGGAGCTACCGGCCAGACGAGCTGTTCGACGCGGACGGCCGGCTCCAACCCGAGTTGGCGACGCGCGGGACGCGGCGCATGGGGGCCAATCCGCACGCAAACGGCGGGCTGTTGCTCAAGGACCTGCGCCTGCCCGACTTCCGCTCCTACGCCGTCGAGGTGCCCGCGCCCGGCGCGGTCGTGGCCGAGGCAACGCGGGTGCTGGGGGGCTTCCTGCGCGACATCATGGAGCGCAACCTTGGGAGCCGCAACTTCCGAGTGATGGCGCCCGATGAGCTCACCTCGAACCGACTCGGCGCCATCCTGGAGGTAACGGGGCGCGCCTGGATGGGCGAGCGGCTGCCTGGCGACGATCACCTCGCGCCGGACGGCCGGGTCATGGAGATTCTGAGCGAGACGACCTGCCAGGGTTGGCTCGAAGGTTACCTGCTGACGGGACGGCATGGGCTGTTCACGAGCTACGAAGCGTTCATCCACATCGTCGACTCGATGTTCAACCAGCATGCAAAGTGGCTTGAGACCAGCCGGCGAATCCCGTGGCGCGCCCCGGTCGCCTCGCTGAACTACCTGCTGTCGTCGCACGTCTGGCGCCAGGACCACAACGGCTTCACGCACCAGGACCCCGGCTTCATCGACGTCGCCATGAACAAGAAGGCCGAGGTGATCCGGGTGTACCTACCGCCGGACGCGAACACCCTGCTCTCGGTCGCGGACCACTGTTTGGGCAGTCGCGACTACGTCAACATCATCGTCGCTGGGAAACAGCCGGCGCTCCAATACCTGAACATGGACGCGGCGGTGAAGCACTGCACCGCCGGACTCGGCATCTGGGAGTGGGCGAGCAACGACAAGGGGGAGGAGCCCGACGTGGTGATGGCCTGCGCCGGCGACATCCCGACCCTGGAGACGCTCGCTGCGGTCGACCTGCTCCGCCGGTACGTGCCGGAGTTGAAAGTCCGGGTGATCAACGTGGTCGACTTGATGCGCCTCCAACCAAAGGAGGAGCACCCACACGGCCTGACGGATCGCGACTTCGACGGGCTCTTCACGACCAACAAGCCGATTCTCTTCGCCTACCACGGCTACCCGTGGCTGATCCATCGCCTTACCTATCGGCGGACGAATCACGCCAATCTTCACGTCCGCGGCTACAAGGAAGAGGGGACCACGACGACCCCGTTCGACATGGTCGTCCTGAACGATATGGATCGCTTCCATCTGGCGTCGGACGTGATCGACCGCGTCCCGAAGCTTGGCTCGGCTGCCGTTTACGCCAAGCAGGCCTTCCGAGACAAGCTCATTGAGCACCGCGAGTACATTGTTCAGTACGGGGACGACATGCCAGAGATCCGCGACTGGAAGTGGACGGCAGGCGATCCGGGTTTGGCTCCGACCGGTCCACACGGCGGAGGGGCCGGCTAACCGGGCGGCGCGGACCCGGGGGCAATTCCGTGCCGTGTCGAGAGCAGCCGACCGCCCCGACGGTGCCGGCAGTCGCCTATGCTGGCCACGAGGCATAAGGCGGCCGGCTTCCAGCCCGTGCATTGACGGGCGGGGTGGTGCTGAGCCGCCAGAACTGCGCATGGACGGCGACAGCGGGGTTCACATCGATCATGGGAAGGCCTCTTCGATGCGGCTCGCCACCTCGTCCGCCGTCCCCATGCCGTTGATGGGCGCAAGCAGGCCACGGGAGCGGTAGTGCTCGGTCAGCGGTGTGGATTCGGCATGGTACACGCGGAGGCGGTTCGCGACGATGTCGGCTCGATCGTCGGGGCGGTGGGCGAGCGCCCTGCGTCTGGCGGTGCGCTCAACGATCTGGGCCGGTGGCACTTCGAGCAAGACAACCCGCTGAAGTGGCCGACCGAGCGTCGAAAAGGCCGCGTCCAGCATCTCTGCCTGTTGCAGGGTTCTCGGGACACCGTCGAGAACGAAGCCACTATCGGCGTCTGGCCGGCGGACCCTCTCCCGGATGAGCTCATCGACAAGCTGGTCAGGCACGAGCTCGCCGGCATCCATGTAGGGCCGGGCCTGGAGCCCGAGCGGCGTGCCGGCTTCGGAGACCTGTCGCAAGAGGTCTCCGGTTGAGATGTGCGGCACACCGAGACGATCAGCAAGCCGGCTTGCTTGCGTTCCCTTGCCGGCTCCGGGCGGTCCGAGTAGCGCGATCCGCGACACGCCGGCTGACCCGTCCTTCTGGACCGATTGGCCGTTACCTTGTCCCGTCATCCGCTCCGTCCCTGTCCTATTCCCCTTGCATCATCGCTCGGACACAGCAGCATAGTGGAGCTGGGCTGAGCGGCGGTTGAGCTATCGACGTCGAGGCCGCCGGCCTACCTCTCGGTGCGTCCGCGTCATTGGATTTGGGCGAGCGCGTCCCTTCAATCCGCTGTGTGCTCCCGACCACCGCGCCGAGGCAGCAGCAGGGGACGGCGCGCATTCCGCACGACCGCATCGGCGACGCTGCCGAGCAGCGCCCGGGCCGGGCCCGTGTGCGCGTGCGTGCTCATCACGATCAGGTCCGCCCCGACCTCGTCGGCGCTCCGCACGATCGCTTCAGCGACCGATGTCGATGGCAGTCGGAGCTCGCCAGTGATGGCCCTCCCCTCGGCCTGCACGCCCGCGTGTTGGAGGCGGTCCGCCATGCCGGACACATAACGTTTGGCGCTCTCCAGAGCCTCATCGTCCCACGCCGGGTCGAAGTAGTACGCCCCATTAACGTATCCGCTCATCATCGTGTACGCGACGAACGGCACCGCCACATCCACCAGGACGACCCGCGCGTTCGTCGACCGCGCCAACGGGACGGCTGAGGCCAGCGCGAGTGCGCCACCCGGCGACCCGTCGACGGGCACCAGCAGGATCTCCAGCCTGGTCATTTGGTGGCCACCTGGAGGGTGCAACATGACCGGGACCGGACTGGTCGCCAGTACGTCCTGCGCGACGCTCCCGAGGTAGGCCCGCTCGAGGCCGCCACGGCCGTGCGTGGCCATCGAGACGAGGTCGGCGCCGAACTTGACGGCCGCCGCGACGATCTCCGCCGCGGGGTCGCCCCGGCGCACTGCCGTGTCTACCCGCGAACCGGGGGAGCGCAGCTCCGCTGCGACACCCTCGAGATCCGCCCTGATTCGTGCGTAGTCTGCCGCCGATGCCTCGGCGTCGATCACGGTCAGCAGATGCACGGCGGCGCCCGTGACCTTGGCCACCGTCAGGGCCGGCGTCAACGCGACCGCGGCTTCGGACGTACCGTCGAGCGGGACGAGAATCGTCGAAAACATTCCGTATCTCCTCTTGCAAGGTGAAGGGCTCACCCGGCTTTGCCCAAAAAGTACCCCGGAGGGTCGGAACTCACCCCGTGGCGGTGACCCCCACTCCTTATGGCCCTCTCGGCGTTCCAGCCACATACAGTCTGAGTATCGACTTTTTGGGCAAGGCCGGCTCGCCCCCTGTCTGGCGCTGTCCGGAGGCGGCCAACACATCTCAGGCCGACACGAAGTGGTGCGAGAGAATCCCACCGAGTCCTCAGGACTACGTCTCCCGACGACGCCGTGGCGGAGGCCGACCGAGTCAGCGGATCAGGCTTTCGAGCCGGCGAATACGCTCTTTGATCGGTGGGTGACTGGCGAATGCTGAGCCGGCTCGCTTCTCGAACTTCTTGATGGGGTTCGCGATATACAGGTGTGCCGTACCACGGTTGGCGACCTCGAGCACCTCGGGGTCGTCGTCAATCTTGCGCAGGGCACTGGCCAGAGCCAGGGGATAGCGGGTCAACTCGACGGCGGAAGCATCGGCCAGGTACTCGCGCTCACGACTGACGGCGAGTTGAATGATCCGAGCCAGGAGCGGCGCCAGGATGCTGAGCATGACGCTGAACACGATCAGGATAAGTGCGAGGGGATTGCCACCGCTGTCGTCGCGGCTCCTGCGCCGGCCGCCGGTGACGCCGGACCAGAAGAGTGTCTGCCAGAGGAAGTCCGTCAGCATCGCGACAGTGCCAACCAGCACGGCCATCAGCAGCATCAACCGAATATCATAGTTGCCGATGTGGGACATCTCGTGCGCGATGACGCCTTGCAGCTCGTCACGGGTCAGTTTGCTGCGCAGTCCGCTCGTGACCGTGATGGCGGCATGTTGCGGGTCCCGCCCGGTGGCGAAGGCATTGGGGGCGCTGTCGTCGATCACATAGACCTGTGGCATAGCTGTCCCGGCGGCGACGGCCATCTCCTCGACGACGTTGAACAACTCGGGATCATCGGCGTGCTGGATTGGTCGGGCGCGGCTCACTGCGAGAATCATCCGATCGCCGCCGTAGTAGCCGATGATCGAGATGAGCAGGGAGATGCCTCCGCCGATGCCTCCGATCAGCAGCCCCTGGGTCCAATCCAGCCGGGCGAGCCGTTCCGGATCCAGGATCCCCACGATGGCCAGCCCGAACACCACGGCGACGATCGCAGTGAACAGGCAGAACAGCACGACGAGGAGCAGACTGTTGCGCCGATTCTCGGCGATCAGGTTGTGGAAGGTCATCGTCGCGGCGGCCATCGGCTTGTTAGAACCGCACGGCTACGGGACGGCGCACGTCGGCGGCCTCACCAGCATCAAGCGCGAAGAACTCGGCCGACTTGAAGCCGAACGTGTTCCCCAGAGTATTGGTTGGCACGCTCTGCAGCGCGCTGTTGTACTGAGTGACCACGTCGTTGTAGTGCTGACGTGCGAAGCCGATCCGGTTCTCCGTCGCGGTCAGCTCTTCCTGTAACCGCAGGAAGTTCTGATTCGCCTTGAGGTCCGGGTAGGCTTCTGAGACCGCGAACAGGCTCTTCAGCGCGCCGGTGAGCATGGTCTCCGCTCGTGCTTGCTCATCCACCCCACGAGCCTCGACCGCCATGTTCCGCGCCTGGGTGACGCGCTCCAGCGTCTCGCGCTCGTGAGCCGCGTACCCCTTGACGGTCTCGACGAGGTTTGGGATTAGGTCGTAACGACGCTTGAGCTGGACGTCGATCTGAGACCAGGAATTCTGCGTCTCCATGCGCTTGCCGATCAGGCCGTTGTAGGCGGCTACGGCCCAGCCGACGATGCCCAGCGGCGCCGCGACGATCGCGAGGAGTGTAAGAATCGATGTGACCAACGAAGTCATCCTTTCTGACGGTGACATCCGTGTCAGGGCCGCTTGACAAGTCGTTCCGGGCGATGCCTTCGTGGACTCGTAACTTGAGAGCGGTGTGCTTTGTTGCGTGTCTCGCATCCCGACCAAGCCGGGCCAACGCCGCACCCCCCGATTGGCTACTTGCCGCTCGGGGTACCCGGCATCTTCGACCGGCCAGCACGTGTTCTCAGGGTGAACGCCACGAGCGCCACCACGATCAGCAATGGCAGCACCCAGACGAGCTGCATTTGCCACATCCAGAGCCACATCTGGCCCCAGTCTCCCATCATCGGTCCGTACATGATCAGGCCTCGTTTCCTCCCGGCATCTGCCGCCAGGTGCGTCCGCCCCTCCACGCTTCAGCGTGTCCCCCTTCACCCGGCGGTGAGGGGATGGAATCTCAGATCCTGGCCGGTGTCATGCGGGAAGCAAAGAAGTTGTAAAGCCCGACGTAGAGCGCCGATCCCACGGCCGCGTACAGCGCCATCTCAACGAGCCCGATGAAGACCCCGCCGAGCGTCCAGCTAAAGCCGGGGAAGGTGGCCGCCCACATCGGCGACGAGTACATCGCCAGGTTCGGCAGCAGTGGTTGAAACGCCGCGCAGAACAGGTAGGCCACCACGGCGAATACGGTCGTCGTTGTGGTCACCAGCTTCAGATTGAGCTGAGTCATGGTCGTCTCCTTCGGCCTGCGTTGCGGCCCCCGTCGATCGGGAGCTGTCTTCTCTTAGCTCGGTCCCTGCTCTGGGAGTACCCATTGCAGGACCGTCTCGGGTACACCGCCGACCTCCCGGATGCGTAGCTCGAGCACACGGGTCTCTGGGGCGATGAATGAGCTGCCATCGGTCATGGTCATCGGAAAGCTCAGCGTCCCCTCGCGATGGTGACCACCGGCCGGCGCGTCCCAGGTGATTGGCGACACGTCTTCGTTTTGATCGGTGCGTAGCACTGCGAGCTGGAGCAGGTCGTAGGTGTCGAGATTGACGGCGTGGGTATCGAGCACAACCGTGAAGACGGGACCGACATCGGACCCCTGCCACGTCGCCTTGATCGTGACCTGACCGGCCAGGCCAGTCTGGGTCTCTGGTTCGGCTATGGCAACGGCTGCCGGAGTGCCGAGTGCGATTCCGAGGATCACTACCAGGGTGCTGATCCTCATCAGGATCCGGTTTCTCATCGTCTTGCCTTTCATGGCTTGCCCGCTATCACCGAGTCCGGACGCTGCGCCTTGGCCGGTGTGCTTTCAACTGCTCGCGGCCAGCGTGGGATAAAGGCAGGCGTAACCGCAGCGTAGCGGGCGTAGGTCTCGCCGAACGTGACCAGGGCCTCTCGCTCCTCCCGCCGGGCGAGCCGAACGTACATCGTCACCAGGATGGGAAACATGACCAGCGTCAGAATGGTCGGCCACTGCAGCACGAAGCCGAGCATGATCAGGACGAAGCCGGCGTACTGCGGGTGACGCACATACGCATACGGACCGGTGGTGGCTAGCCCCTTGCCACGTTGGGCTCGATACAGCACGTCCCAGGCACGGGCGATGACGATGAACCCGACGAAGATCAAGAGACTGCTGCCCAGGTGCGGTGCGTTGAGGTGCGGATCGCCTTCCCAGCCTAGCAGCGTCCCCCAGAGGTGCCCGGCATCATGGGTCAAGGGATCGAGCACGGGATAGCGGTCGCCGAGCCAACCACTGAGCAGGTAGATGGTCAGTGGGAACCCGTACATCTCGGTGAACAACGCCACCACGAAGGCTGAGAACGCCCCGAACGAACGCCAATCGCGCAGGCGCTTCGGGTGGGTGAAGCTGAAAGCGAAGATGATGAACACCGCCGAGTTGAGCGCCACCAGCAGCCAGAGGCCATAGGCCGGCGTATCCATCGTCATGACTCCCCAGGCTGGTGCTGTTCATCCTGCGATTGAGCATGGCTCCCGTGGCCTCCGTGCATGAACAGGTGCATCAGGAGACATCCAAATACGAGGAGAAACGGCAAGGCGCCGAATACATGCGCGGTGTGCTCAGTCAGCAGGAAGAACCCGGCGACCGCCGAGAACAACACGAGCGCCATGATGGTCCGGGACGGAATCCAGTTTGCATCGTGCTGTGGTTCAATCGCCATCGTCGCCACCTCTCGCACCGGTCACCGCAACAGTCATTGTCCGACCGATCCGCCGGGCCTGGGATGGGATAGCTGTCACTGATTGGGCGGGTCGGATGCCCCTGGCACACCTCTGAGAGCCCCGGCTACACAGCGGTGCTGGCGCATGAGTTTCCATCATGGTCGGCGAGACCCGTCAAAGTGTCTCCCCTGGTGCGATAGGCACCACAGGCGCTCCTGTGCGGGAGATCGACTGGCGTGAAATGCTCAGCGGCCGACCTCTCCCCATTGAGAGATCGGCCCACTCGAGTACTCTCAGTATCACACGCCACCAAGCATCCGTCATGAGCGTTTCCTCACCCGGAAACGCTTCGAAGTACAATCTGCACGGCCACGACGACTCCAGGCGTGGACTTCATCACGGCAGCAGGTTAGGCGACGAGGTGAGCGCGTGAAGACAGTGCCCCAGAGCGGTCCGGCGCGCGTCCTGGTCATGGTGGAGCAGCCGCTGATCGTCGATGTGATCAAGCTCACGCTGAACCACGGGGTCTACGTCACGCGCGAGGCGCGAAATGCCGCCGAGGCAACTGCGATGCGTGGAGACTGGCACCCTCACCTGGCCATCATCGACATGGATATTGCCGACGACCAGCTGCTGCAGCAACTGGCTGGTTCGGGAGAGAGCGGCCCGACGCGGACCCCGGTCCTGGCGTTGACCCGGCGCGGTGATCTCCGAACCAAGCTGGCGGCCTTTGACCAGGGCGTGGACGACATCATGACGTTCCCGTTCTCGCCTGAGGAGCTGCTGGCCCGGGTGCTGGTCATCACGCGCCGCGCCCTCGGCCAATCGATCCCATTCACCCCGGTCCTGAAGTTCGGTGAGATTGAGATCGACATCATGTACCGGCAGGTCCGGGCCGGGTCATCTGAGATCCACCTGACGGGGTTCGAGCAGAGCTTGCTATACCTCCTGGTGGCCAGGGTCGGCCAGGTGGTGACCCGCGACGAGATCATGGACACGCTCTGGGGTGTCGACTACGTGTCGGAGAGCAATGTCGTTGATCGCCATGTCCGCAACCTGCGCGCGAAGCTCCAGGACGACTGGCGCAAGCCTCGGTTCATCAAGACCGTGCCGGGGCGAGGATATCGGTTCATTCCCACGTTCTCGGAGCCGGAGCGCGCATCCTAGACATCCCGTCCGACCTGAGGCCGTTTGTCTCATGCCTGGTCGGCGTGCTCGGGGTGGCCGCAGCTGTGAAGGCTTCGACGAGGCGGAGAGGCTGCCGATAGCCGGCCCCGAACTGCTCCCGGTCCGCGTGACGAAACGCTCATGACGGATGCGCGTGTGCGTGTGATCATGGAGAGTAGTCACACTGACACGCGAGAGCGAGTGTGCTCACGTAGGCAGGCCGGCGGCACGTAGGGGTGAGGGGCCGGCGATGACGCGGAGGGCGTCGAGGAAGTTGTAGTCTTGCTTGCGAGCAGTCGCGATGAGCGAGGTGAAGTTGGCCGAGATGTCGGCGCCGCACTGGGAGATGAAGCAGATGGATGCCACGACCAAGCACAACCTGGACGAACAAGGGTTTGCCGCACTTGGGTTCGCCGCCGAGTCCAGCCTTTCGTGGCCGCTGCGGTTCACGCCCGGAGTGAGCATCACCCTGATCGCCATCGGACTCGCC
>JBBQEC010000066.1:0-10916 GCA_038320305.1 Candidatus Limnocylindrales bacterium
GATCGATCCCCGCGCGCGGGTGGTCGCCACGACTTTGCGGACGTTGTGCGCTGGGAACACTGGTAATGCGGCTGCGGATTCAGTACCTTGATGTGACTGCTCAGTCAGATCGACCCGTCACAATGTCGAACAGAGGGAATAGCTAAATGCGCTTGCTCGCTGGTTCAGCCGCCGTCCTTGTCCTGCTGATCGCAACAGCGTGTGGAGGAGGTTCGGGCGCGGCGCCCACCAGCGGGAGTGGCGATAGCACTCCCGCCGCTCCGGGTTCCTTGGCGACCACTGGGCCAGGCGGCCATGGCGCCGCGGCCGTCTGTGCACGGGCAGCAGCAGTCGGCGGACCGGTGATCTCAATGGAAGGCAATCATGAACTCAATCCCTCCGACGAGACCGTGTCCGTCGGCGATTCCGTGACGTGGACCAACAACAGCAAGACGAACCATCACATCATCTTCGATGGCGGTCCCGACTGTGGCTACACGCTAATCGGCAATTCGGCCTCGATCGAGTTTGATTCTCCCGGCACATACAGCTACGTGTGCCAGATCCACCCGACGTTCATGAAGGGGACGATTACCGTCGAGTAGCCGTCACCGGAATCCGACTGAGGCCCACGGCGGCATGTTCCTGGCAGCGCTGGAAATGGCTAACCGACCAAAGTCCGTAGCCAAGGGTGCACCGGCTCTTTAACGTGGGCGTGCGCCGCTCCTGTGCGGGCGCTGAGAACGTGATGGGAGATCGGCCGTGCGAACTTCTCTGCTGTCCGGTATAGCCGCCGGGTTCATCTTGCTCGTCGCCACTGCCTGTGGCGGCAGCACTGGTAGCACAACACCCGCGCCACAGGCGTCCGCAGCGACAGGCGGCGCGCCCACGTGCGCGGCGGGCGTTGGCACGGGCCAACAGGTGACCGCGGTGGACATCCAATTCAACCCCGGCGCCGTGACTGCCAACGCCGGCGGCACCGTGAGCTGGACGAACGGCGACAGCGTCACCCACACGGTCACGTTCGACAACGGCCCTGACTGCGGCAACCTCGTCGCCGCGTCGAGCCTGACCGTGACCTTCCCGGCTGCTGGCACGTACGCCTATCACTGCACCATTCATCCAACGATGAGGGGCACCGTCACCGTCTCGTAACGTCCAAAAGGCCAGCATGGGGGCATGCCGCTGCTGGTTGGCACGTCTGTGGTGCGGCTCGGCCAGCCCGCGACAGCTCGCGTCTCCAACAACAACCATTTCCGTTTTGTTTCCACCCAAGCGGAACTATCGAAGGCAACGTGGGTCGAGAACGAGCGCGGCGCGGGGTCGACGCCTGGAGACTGGGCCACCTCGAACCAGCTCGATGCGCCAGCTGCACCCCTGAATGGCTGCGATGATGTTGTTTGGGTGGACGGATTTCGACCGAGGTGTCAGCCACGGTCGAGCATCTCGCTGCGGTGACGCCGGTAGACGGCGGCATGCTCGGCCGCGGGCGTGGCGTGCAGCTCGGCGATCAAGGCCTCGAGCCTTGACGTGAGCATGATCAGGTAACGGGCGCCGTCAGAGGCCTCGTAGGCCCAAGTCGTCTCCGGAGCGGTGGACGATGTATCGCTCAGCCGCGGTTGAAGCCGGGCGCCGGCAGCGGCGGACAGCGCAGTGGCTTGTCCTCCCGATAGCCCAGGAGGTAGTCGGCCTGGATGAGGGTGTGCAGCTGGCTCGTGCCCTCGTAGATGACCGCGGCCTTCGAGTTGCGCAGGTAGCGCGCGACCGGGAATTCGTCTGAGTAGCCGTACGCGCCGTGGATCTGGATCGCATCGAGCGCGCTCTGGACCGCGTGGTCGGTCGCGAACCACTTGGCCAGCGACGTCTCGCGCGTGTTGCGCATGCCGTGGTTCTTGAGCCACGCGGCCTGGCGACAGAGCAGCCGGCCAGCCTCGATCCCCTGCCCCATCTTGGCGATCATCTGCTTGACGAGCTGATGCTCGCCGATCTCCTGGCCGAACGTCTTGCGCTCATGCGCGTACTTGAGCGACGCGTCGAGGCATGCCTGGGCGAGCCCGACGGCCCCGGAAGCCACGGTGAAGCGCCCCTGGTCGATGGCGCTCATCGCGATCGTGAATCCCTCGCCCTCCTCACCGACGCGGTTCGCGACCGGCACGCGCACGTTGTCGAACGTGAGCTCGCCGGTATTGCCGGCCCAGATCCCGAGCTTGCCCTTGATCGTGCCGGTCGTGAAGCCAGGCATGCCGCGCTCGACGATGAACGCGGTGATGGCCTTGTGCTTCCGGGCGCGATCGAGCGTCGCGAAGACAAGGAAATGGTCCGCGACGTCGGCCAGCGAGATCCATATCTTGGCGCCGTTGAGGATGTATGAGTCGCCGTCGCGCTTGGCGGTCGTGGCGAGGTTGGCGGCGTCGGTGCCAACGCCCGGCTCGGTCAGGCCGAACGTCGCCAGTTTCTCGCCCTTCGCCTGGGGGACGAGAAAACGCTGTTTCTGTTCCTCGGTGCCCCACTGGAGAAGGGTCAACGAGTTCAGGCCCACGTGAACGCTCATCACAACGCGGAAGGCCGTGTCGGCGCGCTCGAGCTCCTCGCACAGGATGCCCAGGCTCACATAGTCGAGCCCAGGACCGCCGTATTCCTCGGGAATCGGCGCGCCCAGAAAGCCGAGAGCCGCCATGCGCTCGAAGACGTCGCGATGGATCTCGTGGTTGGCGTCCCAGTCGCGAATGTGCGGCTCGATCTCCGCCTCGGCGAACTTTCGGACGGAGGATTGAACGAGCTTGTTCTCGTCGCTCAGCGAAAGGTCGATCACGCGGGCGACGTTAGCGGAAACAAGGACCGCCGGTCCAATTGACCGACGGTCGAATGATCTGGATCAGTGCCGGCGGGCGCCCCAGCTGCCCGCGTTGGTTAAAGCTCGGTCAGCGGTTCTTCTGCAGAAAGGTCATTACGTCGTCGACCCGGAAACGCCGGTCGCCACGTTTGCAGACGCGGTAGAAGGGCAGCTCACCGCGGTCGCCCAGGCGCTTAACGGTGTTGACGTGCAGGTGCAGGAGGTTGGCGACCTCGCTTGCAGTCAACATCGGGCCCAGCTCGTGGACTCCGATCGAAGCCATTTAGTCGTCCCCTCGAATGGATGCGTTTGCAGTTATTGCGTGCGGTGTGGTTGTGACCCGAATGCTGTCGTTGGGACGGGACGCTAACAAGCCGTACTTTGGGCACGAACGCTCGGTACGGAGGGTGTTGCAGCCGATCAACAGGCCACGCCTCGCCCGTCGAGCGCGCTGCGAGCGCGAGTCAGACGACTTCGCGGCGGATGGTCAGGGTTGCGGCGACCGCGAGCACGATCGCCATCCCGGCCAGGACGAGAATGTCGAGCTGGACCGTGGTCGCCTCGAGGCCCGCGCCCTTGGTGAGCACCTCGCGTAGTCCTTCGATGCCCCACGTCATGGGCATCAGGCGGGCAATCGGTGCCAGGATGCCGGGCAGGGAGGCGACCGGCCAGAAGATGCCCGACAGGAGGACCTGCGGCACGACGACCAGCGGAATGAACTGGATGATCTGGAACTCGGTGCGCGCGAAGGTCGACAGAAAGATTGCGAGGTTGACCGCCGAGAGCGCCAGCAGCAATGTGATCACGAATGCGAGCAAAGGAGACCCGGCGCTTGCAACACCCAGGCCCAGGTTGATTTCCGGCAGCGGCCCAAGCGACGCGATATGGATCGTGCCGAGCACGAAGACCAGCACCAGCGCCACCTGGAGCGTGGCGAAGAACGCGAAGCCGGCGCTGTAGCCCAGGACGATCTCCTGCCTTCGCACGGGCGTCGCGAGAAGGCGTTCGAGCGTGCCGCCGACGCGTTCGCGCAGGAAGCTGATACCGGTCAGGACGAAGACCAGGAAGAAGACAACGAAGCCGACGAGCGCGGGCGCGAACGCGTCGAAGAACGACCCGCCCTGGTTGTAGATCGTCTCCTGATCGATGATCGGCCCCGACTGGGCGAAGGCACCACTCAACACCGTGCGCAGGTCGCCGATACGCGCAGAATCCTCAGCGGGATTGAGGCCTGGCGTCACGATCACGACACGTGGCGTTGATCCATCGACAGACAGCAGCACGGCTACGTTGATACCACCGTCCTTGACCGCCTGACGGGCGGCGTCATCGGTGGTGATGTCGTCGCGATACCCAAATCCAGCGGCAGTCGCGGCGCTCGAGATGCGGCCCCGGACAACGTCGCCCGTAGGGCCTGCGTCGTTAACGATGGCAATCGTGGATGCCGGCGGCCTCTGGTCGCGAATTACCCACCCGAGCAGGCCCATGATCACGATCGGCGCCACGAACATCAACGCCAACGTCCGGTGATCGCGCCGGAAGAACTCCCCGATCCTTCGCGCAATTGCAGCCGTGCGCCGGAGGTTCATTTGAACGCCGGGGCGGGAGTCGGCAGTGGGTCCAGCTTCAGGAAAGCCTGCTCGATGTCCTGGACGCCCACACGTTGCCGGATTTCCGCTGGGCTGCCGCGTGTCAGGAGCTTGCCGTGGAGCATCAGCAGCAGTTCGTCGCAGCGATCCGCCTCGTCCATGACGTGGCTGCTGACAAGGAGGGTCGCGCCATCCGCGGCGAGGCCGCGGAAGTACTCCCAGAACTGCACGCGCAGCTGCGGATCGATGCCGACCGTTGGTTCGTCGAGAAATATGACGTCCGGCTTGTGGACCAGCGCACAGGCCAGCGACAGCCGCCTGCGCATGCCACCCGAGAGCTCCAGCACAGGTGTGTTGCGCCGGTCAGAGAGATCGACCACGCGCAGGGCCGACTCAAGCGATTCGCGATCCGACCGACCCGACAGGGCGCCGAAGAATCGGACGTTCTCCCACACCGATAGCTCGGCGTAGACGCCCTCGGCCTGGGTCATGTAGCCCATCCGGCCCAGGATCTCGCGGTCGGGCATGACTGTGCCAAGCACGCGCGCCTCTCCGGAAGTCGGCTTGGCCAGACCGGTGAGAAGACGGATCAGGGTCGTCTTGCCCGAACCGTTCGGTCCCAGCAGGCCGTAGATCCGGCCCGCGACAAGCTCAAGATCGAGCGCATCGACAGCAGTGATCTCGCCGAAACGCTTGGTCAGCTTCGAAGCGAGAATCGCGGGTTCGGTCGGGACGTCTGCCGGTGCGCTCAAGTCGGCACCGATGCTACGCCGTGGCAGCTACCTCCTTTGGTGCCTGCCAGGCGCGGGACATCGGTCGAGGGGCACCTCCAGCTCTAGTGCGAATCGGGTGACCCGATTAGGTCAGCTCGGTCAGCGGCCCGGGCGAATCGGTGTCTTGGTCCGCCGTCGAGGGGGCTCCAAGCATTCGGATTTTGCGTACAGACGGGACGAGCAGGACGCCCACGGCGGCGGCGATGTTGATGACGCCAGACACGAACAAGGTCTGGGGCGTCCCGATGGCCGTCGCGATCGGTCCGATCAGCAGGTAGCCGATCGGGTTGAAGGCCACCGAGCCGAGCCAATCGAACGAGCTGATGCGCGAAAGCGCGTGCTCCGGCACATTCTGCTGAAGAGCCGTCATCCAGAAGGTGTTGCCCGCCGCGAACCCGAACCCTACGACGACGCTCAGGAGAACCAGAACTACGAGCTGCAGCGGAACCCCAAGTCCGATCAACATCAACCCCGATGGAATGACAAACAGCTGACTGGCGACGAGTGGTCGCGTGACCCTGAGCTTGAGAGCGACAAGGCCTCCGATCACTGCGCCTACTGACTCGAACGACAAGATCAAGCCCCACGCCGCGGGGCCGCCGAGGCTGGTCTGCGCCACTGACGGGCCAAGCACGTTGAGGGCAGGAAAAAAGCTCAACTGGAAGATCCCGAAAGACGCGATCATGGCCACGGCCCACGGCCGCCATACGAATTCGCGCCACCCACCGCGAAGATCTGAGAGCACCGACGCGGAGGTCATCCGAATGCGGCCAGGAATGCTTATCGAGAAGGTAAGCAGGGCGGACGCCACGAAGCTGACGGCATCCAGTGCCAGGGCAAGGGCTGGACTGCCGGCGGCCACAATCAGCCCACCGATCGCGGGACCAGCGATATACAAGACGCTGCGGGACAGGCCAAGAAGAGCGTTTGCCTCCTGGAGCTGGTCGTCGTCGACCACCTCGCGCACGAGGCCCGTCTCCGCGGGGGACGAGAAGGCGCTGGCGGCGCCGAAGATGATCTGAAGGACGCTGAGACTGACGACATCGGCCGCGCCGGTGAAGAACAGCAGCGCCGTCGCCCCCTGTGCGACGCTTTTTACGAGGTCTGTGCTGACGAGTATCGTTCGGCGCCGCAGCCGGTCGGCGAAGACGCCGCCGAGCAGGACGAAGACGATCAGTGGGATCTCGCGCGCAAGGAGGACGATGCCGAGCTCGGTGATTCCGCCCGAGTCGAGCACTGCAAAAGCCAGCGCGATCGTGGCCATGCCGCTGTCCAGCGTGGAGACGCTGCTCGCGGCGAGATAGCGTGCGAAGTTGCCGTCGTGGAGGATCTGAGGGAACTCCGGGCCGCGCATCCGGCGAAGTCAGCGGAGCGCCGTCTTGGCTGTCGGTCACAGCGGTACGTGTGTCGGCTGGGACAATTTGAACCACACATGAGAACCGCACGCTTCGCACTTGCTTCGATGCTTGCCGTGCTGGCGGTGGCCTGCGCACAGTCAGGAAGTCACGCCTCGGCCAACGTCAGTCCGACCGCCCAAGTGGCTACAGAGGCACCGTCGCGAATGCCCGTCGCGACTCCCTCGGCGAGTCCGTCGCCAGGCGCAGGGACCGCTCCGGCGGGTCAGCCGTCGAAGATCGCGTCCCAGGCTGCCATGTCCTCCGGGTACAGCCACCGCTCGGCCTGCCGCCCGGCGCGGAAGTGGAACACGCTCGTCACTCGGACCTCGACGTCCAACCCGGGCCGCCGGGCACCCATATAGCTCAGGGCGCATACGTGTTCGTCGTTACCGAGCACATC
Source organism: Candidatus Limnocylindrales bacterium (assembly GCA_038320305.1). GTDB lineage: Bacteria > Chloroflexota > Limnocylindria > Limnocylindrales > CSP1-4 > JALYGJ01. The sequence continues at coordinate 6,972 of JBBQEC010000066.1, forward strand.
GTGCTCCCGTAGAGTGAAGCCCAGCTCGGTGAGTCGACTGAGCCAGGCGACGAGTTCGTCGAGACCGCGGATCTCTCCTGCCATGGAGTGCCGCCCCGGCACATGCCAGACAACGTCCTCGGCGACGAGTGACCGGAGTGCGTCGAAGTCGCGCGCCCGGAATGCGTCAGCCGTCCTCCGATAGGCCGTCACATTCGGATGCTCCCCGCTCGGCATGATCACTCCCTCCCTACACGTCTGACCCGCCGATGCTACTTCGCACGCCGCCGCCAGAAATGGTCAAGGCGTTCTCAAGAAATCGGCCAGGGCAGGTCGCCTTCCATTGCCGTTTCGGACGCGCGACGCTGGCGGCGACGCTCCGCGACTTCATTTCTGGCGTCGCGGGGCCACGTTTCCGCTCGTCTTTTCGCGGCTGCCTGGAGCGCGTGGGTGCCAGCGTTTGCTCGGTCGACATCCACCACGACTACAAGTCGGGGCGAGCGGTGCAGTCGATCGTAGGGATCCCGATCGTGGGCCGGATCGAATGGGAAGTGGGGGCCGGAATCGGCGTTATTCAGCTGTCCGACCCCACGGTTTCATCGGTTCCGCTGATGACATCGGCCCGAACCCGCGGGATAATTTCGGCGTGCTCGACCGACCCCGTGGCGAGGAGGACGCCTCTTCCTTGCAAGTCTCGGCTCTGACGCCTCGCGAGCGTGAGGTTCTCGAAGCGGCCGTAGAGGGCCCGTCTGCACGCGCTATCGCCAGCCGACTGTCGCTCACGGAGGCCACGGTCCGCAGCCATCTATCGGCTATCTACTCAAAGCTCGGGGTTGCCGGCCGGGTCGAACTTCTGGCTCGCTTGAATGGAGGGCCGTCCGTGCCAACTGCGGGCCACGAGATCGAGGCCGAGAGGGACAACCCGAAACCAGGCCATGCCGGACGAAAGAACACTGCTGTCGCGCTCGCAGCGGTTATGACCGTTGCGGTCCTGACGGCGGCGGCTTTGCTCGCCATCCAACCGAGCTCGCCGCCTTCAATCGACCTGGCCACAGTCTCACGACTGATTACGTCGGACGCAGTCGCCAGATTGGACCTGTCGGGGACCACCCTCACGATTACCGAGAAGAGCGGCGGGCAACTGCGGGTTGAGTCAGTCACGGAGGACCAATTTCAGCCGATACAGATCGCGGCAGTGAATGCCGCGATTCCGGTAGGTGCATCGTCCGCGACGCCGGCATCTCTCGCTACTGACCTCGCGATCCTTGCCAGTCTGGCAATTCCTGTTCTTCTACTCCTGGCGATCCTTCTCGGCCTCGTGCGACTACTGAGGCGGCCGCCGCCAGCGCGCCTCGCAGGTTAAGCCCGTTCCTCGCGACGACTCGGCTGCACGGTCGTACTCCTTGATGGATTCGGGGCCGACGATGCAGTTTCCATCGTACGAATCCCCCATCGTTGGGCAGACTGCGCCGGAAAAGCGGCGCGATGGTCGGCCTGAAAACGCGTCCACTTGCCCTTCAATTGTCCTCGTCACGCAAGGTGGCTCTAGGAGCGTTTCTAGTCGTCGGCGGGTTACTCCGGAAGCTCGACGGAAGCCGCGCCACCGGTGGGCGCGGGCCGTAGACGAATGCCCGAGCCCGCGAAGGAGGTGTCATGGCCGGGGGGACCGGGTGTCTGCGGGCTGGTTCCACCAATCCGATCCGTTGACGCTGGGACGTTCATCGCGGCCGTCGGTCACGGGCCGGTCGGCAACCCTGAGAACAGCTGCTCCTCGATCGCCCGCGCCACCCACTCGCCCCACGCCTCGTGGGTCCAACCGTAGTCGACGACGAGCGCCTGGTAGACGCCGTGACCGAGGAGCATGAGCAGGACGACCGTCGCCTGCCCGGCGTCGACGTTGTCGCGGAGCATGGCCTTGGTCAGCAGCAACTCGGCGAGCATCCGACTGAAGCCGTCGTGGCGGAGCTGCTCGTGCCGCTGCCAGACGGCGGCGCTGTCAGGATCGGCCTGGGCGGCAGCCCGGACCACGAGGTCGAGCGGCGTCGTGCGCCGTTCGATCTCGCCGACCCCGCCCACGATGACCCGGATCGCATCGGTCAATGTGAGTGCCTCCGCCGCGGCCAGGTACCAGGGCTGGCGGTCGGGCGGAAGCGAGTCGGCGTCGCCCATGACCGCGAGGTCGTACGAGCCACTGAGGAGGTCGCCCTTCGTGTGGAACGTGAAGTACACCGTCTGGACGGCGACGCCGGCACGGTCTGCGACCTCGGCCATTGTGGTGCCGGCGTATCCACGCTCGCAGAACAGCTCGTAGGCCGCCCGCATCATCCGCAAGCGCGTCGCCCGCGATCGCTCTCGTCGGTCGGCTCGTCCTGACGCCCTCTTGACAACGCTCGCCACGCCGGAGATAGTACCATGAGTCAGCCACTAATGCGGCATTCTAGTGGCCCACTACAAAGGAGGCGTCCCATGGCCATCATCCAGGTCAGCTCCGCTCCATCCCGCTCGGTGTACGACTCTGTTCAAGCGGTCGTCCGGATCGCGGCCGACCCTCCAGGAGGCTTGATCATTCACGGCGCGGCTGAGGTCGAGGACGGCACGGTACTCATCGTCGACGTCTGGGAGTCCAGCGAGACGATGGGCGCGTTCGAGCGCGACCGGCTGTTGCCTGCCTTCCAGCAGGTGCGCGGTCCCGAGGTAGCGCTTACCAATAAGCCGATCCACTACATCGCGTTCGAGCTGGTCCGAGGCTGAACGATGGCGGCGTTCGAGCGGACGTACCGCGTCGGGCGGACACCCGAGCAGGTGTTCGAGGTCATCGGAACGAACCTGTACCGGAACCATCCCCGCTGGGAGCCTGAGGTCATCGAGATCCGACCTCTTACGGATGGCCCGCTCCGGGTCGGCAGCCGGGCGGTGATGGTCCGGAAGGACGGTCGGCGCCGGAGCGAGGTGATCTACGAGATCACGGCGTTCGAGCCTGGCCGGCGCGTCACGTCGATCCATCCCGGCGCCTCCATGGACTTCGAGCTCACGTTTGACCTGGCGCCGGTGGAGTCGTCGGCCACCGACTTGACCGTCCGTGTCCGGATGACCCCGCACGGGCTCCTACGGGTGATCGAGCCGCTCATGACGCTCCAGCTCCCGAGCCGCAGTGAGCGGCTCTCCCGCTCGATGGTCCGGCTCGTCGAGGCCGAGACCCCGCCGGCGTAAGCCCGATGCCTCGTTGGCAGCGGTACCTCAGCTGGCGTAGGTCGAACCGCACGTACAAGGCGAATGGGTTGCCCAGCGTTTGCACCGCCGACTTCCAGCGCTCGTCATTGGCGACGGCGTAACCAGCGTCCGACAGGATGGGGAACACGGTGTCAGTCAGGCGGTCCTCGGGGACGTGCGGCGGTCGCATCCAAGCCAACGGAGATCCGGTCGCCTCACCCTCATCAAGCGCCCACTTCCAGAACTGCCGAAGCGCCGTGAACTCAACGGATACGGATGCGGGCCGTAGCCGCTGCGACCATTCAACTAGAAACGCTTTGACGTGCACTCGTGAGCCGTGCGCCAAGACCTCGGGATGCTCATGGGCTCGCGTGAACGCTCTCAGCGACGCGTGCTGCCGCCCGATAGTCTGCTCGACGGCCACGACCTCGCGGTACCGCTCCGTCATCGATTAGCTCGCCACCAGTAACGGGCTGCCAGCGATGGTCGGCGGGCTTGGCTCGTAGTCGTGCGCCGATGTACGGCGGGCCGGGCTCGTCGTCGGTTGCCCGGTCGACGGTGCCCGTCGGTCGCGGCAGTCCTCGCTACGGGCTCCAACGGCTGGATGGCGAATCTGCATACAGGACACTCAAGGTGCCGTCCGGTCTCACCGTCCACATGTAGGCGAAGATCAACAGCCCGATCCCGAACAGGCTGAGGATGGCGGCAGCGAGGAAATCACCGAAGCCCCACTCTCCTGCCGCCCAGCTGTGACTG
>JBBQEC010000067.1:0-10836 GCA_038320305.1 Candidatus Limnocylindrales bacterium
GGTTACTGGTGATCTGTGATGTGCGCGAGGAAGCCTTCGATGTCCAGGGTGTTGAGCACGTCCGAGCGCTGCAGCCACGCACGACGCGCCTGCGAGATGCCCCAATCGAGATTGCCGAACTCATGCACGTAGTGCGCGTCCGAGTCGACCACGAAACGATTGCCGGCATCGAGCGCAGTCCGAGCCCGGCGGTCGTCGAGATCGAGACGCTCGTCGGAGCCGTTCAGCTCGAGCACCGTGCGCGTCTCGGCTGCCTCGCGGTAGAAGGCCTCCCAATCCAGGTCGAGATCGTCGCGGATGCCGATCTTGCGTCCCGAGGGATGGGCAATGATGTCTACGTTCGGATTGCGCAGTGCCGTCCGGTAGCGCGCCATGAGCTGTGCCCGTGGCTGACGACGGCCCACGTGCAGCGAGCAGACGACGACGTCGAAACGAGCCAGCAGCGCGTCGTCGTAGTCGAGCGCTCCGTCGAGTCGGATCTCGAGCTCGCAGCCATGCAGCAGCCGGAAGTCGAGCCCCTCGCTCGCGAACCCATCGTTGAGATCGCCGATGATCCGTCGCTCCTGCTCGACGCGCTCCGGCGTCAGGCCGTTGGCGATGGTCAGGCTCTGGCTGTGGTCGGTCAGCACCTGGTAGCGCAGGCCAACGGCGCGAGCCTCGGCCGTCATTCGCTCGATCGAGTAGTGGCCGTCGGACCACTCCGAATGGGTGTGACAGTCTCCCTGAAGGTCCTGACGCGTCACCAGCTGCGGGAGCGAGCCCGCCACGGCCGCTTCGATCTCGCCGCGATCCTCGCGCAGCTCGGGATCTATGAAGGGCAGGCCAAGGAAGTCGTAGACCTGTGTCTCCGTCTCGAATGTAATTCGTTTCGTGTCGTCCTCGAGCGAAGTGAAGCCATGCTCAGAGAGCGACCAGCCGCGATCCAGGGCCATCTCGCGCAGCCTGACGTTGTGCGCTGCTGAGCCTGTGAAATGAACGAGGTATGTGCCTGCGGCTCCCGGTGGCATCGTCATCAGATCGACCTGCGGCCCACGGCTCAACTGAACGGCTGTACGCGTGGCGCCATTCGGCCGGCCGCCACCGCCGCCGACGCGCTCGATCCACGGCGAGTCGTGCAGCTTCTGGATGACGGCTGCCGGATCGTCCGTCTCGACAAGCACGTCGATATCGGCGACTGTCTCGCGCCGCCGACGATAGGAACCAGCCGGAACGACAGACTTGACGCCGTGAGCGGTCTCCAGCGAACCCGCGATGCGCTCGACGATGTCCCTGGTGGTTCCCAGGCGCATGCGCTGAGGCGGTCGCGCACGGAAGGCCTTCAGGCCGTCGAGCAGACGCTCCTCGGTCTTTGCACTCATGCCTTTCAGATCGCGGAGCTGCCCCGCGCGTGCGGCCGCCTCGAGCGCGTCGAGCGAGTCGATGCCGGCCTGGCGCCACAGCTCGCCGGCCGTGCGCGGACCCAAACCGGGCACCTGGAGCAACGTCACGACCGTGGGCGGCACATCGCGGCGGAGTCGTTCGTAGTAGCGCAAGCGGCCCGTGTCGGATAGCTCCGCGAGCTTCTCGTCGATAGCCTTGCCCACGCCGGGCAGCCGCGGCGGCGCTTCCAGACGATAGGCGCGGGCCACATCCTGCGGCGAATTCGCGATCGACTCAGCTGCCCGGCGGTAAGCGCCGATCTTGAATGGCACCTCGCCCTGTATCTCGAGCATGTCGGCGATCTCGTAGAAGATGCGCGCCAGCTCGTCATTGCCGAGCAGCGGCACATCATCGCCGCGGGACGCGCGCGGTCGCGTCTCGTATGGCGGCTGGTCGGGATCTACAGCTATCTCCTCGGCCAACGAAGGCGCGGGCGAGTCGGCCTCTGTCTGCGTCGGAATATCGACACGCTTTGGTCGGGGCGGCGCTGATCGTCGGGCGGGGCTCATGGCAACGCAGCGTAAAGGGCACCCGTATCATCCGCCGCGTGAGCACGATCCAAGTTCTGATCGTGCACCCGCGTGACCCGGCCGCACCCACGGTCGGCGGCATTCAGACATTCCTGCATGACTTCATCAAGTACGCACCGGCCGACTTCGCCATCGCGTTCGTTGGCACAACTCGTGATGAGGTCGCGCGACCTGTGGGGCACTGGATGACGCTCGACGTGAACGGACGCACGATTCGCTTCCTCGCGGTAGGTCCAAGCTCGGGCCTGTCGCGCTCGCCCGCGGGCCTGCTCAGGTCTGCAAAGGGGCTCGCGCGTCTGTGGCAGGCCCTCGTCGCTCGCGATCGGATCCTGCAGGTTCATCGGCCTTACCGTCACGTCGTGCTCGATCGCCATCGTGGTCCGACCGTTCAATACATCCATCTCGACCTGCGCGACTGGCCTGGTCCGCAGGGCTGGCCCAAGCTGCGTCCGCTCTATCGTGAGTTCTCCGACGCGACCCTGGAACGCATGGATCACGTCTTCATCGTCAACGAGACAGGCGCCATGATGCTCCGCGCCGACCATCCACTGATTGCCGAACGCGTTGAGTTCCTGCCCGTCTGGTACGACGCGACTATCTTCAAACCAGTCTCGAACGAGGAGCGCCTCGGCCTTCGCCGGGTGCTGTCTAAGCGCCTCGGTCTCGATCCTGACGAGTCCCCAGGTGTCCGATTGGTCCTTTTTGCCGGCCGCTTGACGGAGATAAAGAAGCCCGAGCTGGCTGTTGAGACGCTCGCCGCGTTGCCCGGCGATCCCGAGGCGCACCTGGTCGTGGCCGGATCGGGGGAGCTGCTCGATGCATCTCGTGCTCGTGCGGAGCAGCTCGGCGTCGCTGGACGCGTCCATTTCGTAGGCGACAGGCCGCGCGACGAGGTCGCGCAGCTGATGCAGGCGGCTGACGCACTGTTGCTGACCGCGCGCTCGGAAGGTGGCGGGCCGCGCGTCGTGCTCGAGGCACTCGCCTGTGGATTGCCGGTTGTTTCAACGACTGTCGTCGAGGTGCGGCGAACCGTGGCCAGCGGCGTCAACGGCTGGCTGGTCGACGAGCCGACGCCGGAAACATTGGCCGAAGGCCTGGGTTGGGTATTCGGACAGCCGCGCGAGAAGCTGTCGCGCGAGGCGACAGCGGCCGCGGATCCGTTCACAGCAGAGCGCATCCTTGCCGGCCTGTACGCCACATACCGCGATCTCGTCTCGTCTGTTGGATCCCAATGACGCGCAAGCCCGATCTGTTCATTGTTGGCGCGCCCAAGTCGGGCACTACTTCGCTGTACGCATATCTCGCGGTTCACCCGGACATCTACATGTCACCGGTCAAGGAGCCGCTGTACTTCTGCCCAGACGTCCGCAGCGGCCGTTCGGGGCACCCGTATGCGTATCCGGAGGAAGAGAACGCCTACCTGGCGCTCTTCAGCGAGGCAGGTATCGCCAAGCGGCTCGGCGAGGCCACCACGCGCTATCTCGTGTCGCACGATGCGGCACGCCTGGTGCACGAGTTCCAGCCCGATGCCTACGCAGTCGCACTTTTGCGCAACCCGATCGACATGGTCCAGGCATTGCACAACGAGCGTGTTTCACAGGGACACGAAACGATCACCGACTTCGCTGCGGCGATGGCGGCAGACGACGAGCGTGCCCGGGGCGTCGGCCTGCCATGGCAGACAAACCAACTCGGTGGCGTCTATCGCGAAAGCGCAACCTACGCGCAACCGCTCCAACGCTGGATCGATGCCCTTGGCGCCGAGCGAGTTCACACAATCGTCTTTGATGATTTCGCGCGCGACACGCGTAACGAATTCAAGCGAGTGCTCGCGTTCCTGGGAGTCGCCGCCGACTTTCAGCCACCGGCGTTCGCGGCGCGCAACGCCAGCCATAGGCAGCGGCCGGCGGTGCGCAGGATCGTCGACAGCAGACCCGGCACGTGGCTGACCCACGACGTCGCCGGGGCAGTGCTCGGCAAGAACGCGCGGGCTCGGCTCGCACTGCGTTTTCGTCAGAGCCGGATCAACCGCCGGCCGTATGAACGACAGCCAATACCGGAATCGATGCGCAGCAGTCTCGCCGCACAGTTCCGACCGGATGTCGAGCGGCTCAGCAAGATGCTCGACCGGGATCTGGTTGGTCTCTGGCTCGATCCTGCGAACGGCCGCAGCGGATAGCTCCGCCGCCAGCCTCAGCGGATCGACCGCTTGCCGGTGCCGGTTGGGAGCGCGCGCGGTTCGACCTCAATGTCGCCGATCAAGCCACTCCTGATCATCGCGTCGACCTGTGGGTGTGCCTCGCGAACCGCGCGCCGTATCGCCTGGGCCGCGCCGGCTGAGTAGGCGCGTTCGTCGATCTCGATCACGACCTCCAGTCCGTCGCGCCGAACAGCCCAGGCCACGGCGGGAGCCACGGCCGCAATGCGCTCCGTCATGACCGTCAGGCTGAGTGCCTCGCCGTGCTTGATCAGCGTGCCTACACGCCCCAGGTGGGCGTCGAACGCCCAGCGCCGGTGGCCGGCGACCTCGACCGGTCGAAGGCCGCTGACGATATCGCCGGCAGCGTAGCGCACGGCAGGGAAGCCATCGCGCTCCGTCGAAGTCAGAACTAGCAGCTCACCGCCGTCGGGGCGCTCGTCGGGCGGCGCAATCTGTTCGGGAATGATGTGCTCGTGGAACAGGTAGCGGTCGTGCTCGTCGTCCGAGTACGCGATCGCACCGACCTCGATCGAGCCGAAGACGTCAGCGATCCGGCCGGGCATCATGCCCAGTCGCTGCTCCATTGATCGGCGCCACGCCCGCGGCGCAATATCGCCTAGGACCACGATCCATTTCGGGACGTAACCCGGACCGCCGGCGCCCACAATTCGCTCGAGGATGACGGGCATCGTGTACAGGAAGTCGGGTCGCCACTCGCGCAGGGCTTCGACATGGCGCTCGACCGGCGTCTCGACATCGATCTCGTGTCCATCCAGGCCGAGGGCCGCGAATATCGCGAGAGCCGACGCCTGCGCGTGGCCCGTGCCCAGGTCGGCACAGGCCGACCTGCAGGTGTCGCGGATGAACGAGCGAAATAGAATGGCCCGCTGGTTGACATACCAAACGTCGTCGTCCAGCGGCCAGCGAACCGGCTTACGGACGCCGGTGGTACCGGAGGTCACGAATTCCGTGCCGCCGTTGGTCGCGCTATCGATACCGTAGTAATCGTTCGCGAGATCCACCTCGTCGATCATCGGTACCCGGTCGAACTCCGGCGTGTCAATGAAGCCGGACGATCGCAATCGATCCGCATACCAGGGCGACTGTTTGCCAGCGCGTTTGGCCGCCTTGAGAACGCCCTCCCTTTCGCTGCCGATCAGGTCGCGCGGCAGCCCGCGGTCAGGCATAATTCAGGATGCGCGCGAATGCGTCGCTCATCGGACCGAACACCGCATCGTCGAAACGTGCAGGCAGGCTGCGCGGCCGCACCGGTGTCCGGTTGGCGTCGACGCCGTAGATCCGGCCAGACTCGTTGTCACGGATGACATCGATCTCGCCCAGCTCGAGTCCGATCAGCTCCGCGAAACGCACCAGCACGGCGCGCTCGTCGACCGAGTAGAGATCCGCGGCCGCGGCCGGAACCGTCTCCTCGGGTCCGCTGAACCAGTGCGGGTAAGGCCGCCAGCGGTCGTAAGCGAGGACGATCTCGCCACGCGCGACAGCCGCACGGGTTGAGTGAATCCGGCCGCCGTCGCGACTGTCAACGAGGCGCTCGTAAACGACACCGGAACGCGTCGACGACAGCGGCCCGTCGACGATCCGGCCACCGCGGACGCCATTGGCCAGGGGTTTGATCACGAGCGGGCCGCGCCACGAGGCCGCGTCAACAGCGATCGAGTAGCCCGCGGCTTCAGCCCAGAGCTGGTCGACAGTGAGCTTCGAGATGTCGGAGCAGAATCGGTTGAGCGCGCCGTTGGGCAGCCTTTCGATGTCGCTGGCACTGACCCATGTGCCTGTATGCCAGGCAATCGTCAGATCGGCCTCGCCAGGGAATGGCGCGATACGCACACCGAGGCGGCGCAGGACGTGGGCAAGGGCGGCGGTCGGCTCGAGACGCATTGGATAAAAATTGACGCGCGGAGCGTCCAGCGGCAGGTGTGCGTTGTGCTCACGCGCGAATCGCACCGCGCGCAGCCAGCGACGGCCGCGCCGTCCCCCGATCCAGCCGCGGTACGGGTCCGGAATGCGCTCAAAGACCTGACGCGTCGAGCGGATCCGCGTAGAGATGCCCGATTCCTCCATACCCATATCATCGCGTGCCGTGGCCAACTGGAAACTCGAGTTCCTGCAATCGACCGACCTTCCGCCGCTGGCGTGGGTCGCACGAGTCCGGCATCCGCACGTGATGGTGGCGTGCGGCACATCCGTCCGCACAGTTCCCGATGCATTTTTCGACGGCACCTGGGTCGGGCCGGATGGTCTCGCAAGCGTGCTCGATTCGACGACGCCGTTCGGAGCAGGAATGGTGGTCCGAGACGGCGAGCTGCACGTCGTTCCTGCCGGCCACACCTGCGAGGGCGTCTACCTGTGCCGCCCTGATAAATCAGATCCCACGATCTTCGTCGCCAACTCGATCGCCGGTCTGCTCGAGGCAGCCGGTCTTGGACTCGTTGCTGACGTCGACTACGTCGGCCGCATGATCAAGCTGGCCGAGGGTCTGCCTTTCACGCCGATCGAGGTGCCGACCAATGCTGCGCCGCTCGAGTTCCACTATTTCGAGAACCTTCGAATCGACGAGGGCGCCGGAGTCTCAGTCGTCCTGAAGCCTCGCGAAAAGCCGTTTTCGTCGTTCGCAGATTATCTGGCGCGGCTCGAGTCAGCGACTGGCTCGCTGTTTGCGAACGCGGCCGCCTACGAACCCGTGATTGCCCTCTCGAACGGGTACGACAGCACTGCGATGGCCGCCATCGCAGTGCGCGCGGGTTTGCGTCACGCGCTGACATTTGCCAAGGCTCGCCCGGCTCGCTCAAACGAGGCAGACCTATCCGACAGTGGCCAAGAGACGGCTGCGCGGCTGGCAATCGACGCCCGGGTGATCGACCGCGTCTCGTACATGACGAGCGCGGATCTGCCGGAGGCCGAGTTCCTGGCCACAGGCGGTCCGGGTGAGGATGTCGCGACCACGGCCATGGAGTCTGAGTTACATCGGCGGCTGTTGGTGACCGGTGACGTCGGAGCCGCCCTCTATCGGTACGGCCGACCAAAGCGTTCAGATCTGTGGCGTCTTGACCTTTCCGGCTCATCGATGACCGAGTTCCGTCTGCGCGTCGACTTCATCTACGTGCCGCTGCCGGTGTTTGGGATGACGGAGATCCCGAGTCTTCAGGAGATAACTCTCTCACACGAGATGAAGCCATGGTCGATCGGCGGTCACTACGACCGACCGATCGCTCGGCGGATCGCTGAAGAAACCGGCGGACTGCCGCGCGGATCGTTTGCGATCGTCAAACATGCCGCGACCGCGCTCATTCACCAGGATCCGGAAGCGCGCATGGCTCCAGCCAGCGTCAGTTCGCTGCGAGAGTTCGCAGCGCACAAGGGAGCGCCAGTCAAGCTCGTCGCGCGTCGGCCGTTGCGTCGACGCGAACGATTCGTGATCAAGGCGTCGCATCGCCTCCACGTCGACCGGCTCGCACGCGGCCTCGCCGCCCGGCAATGGGCGTTGATCCACAACGAGCCGCACCAGGGGGCGCTGATGTTTCGCTGGGCAGTGGCGGTTGTTCGGCCGCGCTACGCTGCCGTTCGCGAGCTGCTAACCGACCACCGACTCGCCGCTAGCGCGCCCGATGACGGCTAGAGGCCGATAAGCGCGCGGAACGCCTCGGTCATCGGGCCGAAGGCTTCCTCTGTGTGTTCGGTCGGGAGCTCATGGGGCCGGCTCGGAGTGCGATTGGCATCAACGACGTAGAGCTGTCCGTCCGCCGGATCGCGCAGGATATCCAGCTCGCCGTAGTCCATGCCGATCCTGCGCGTGAACTCCAGCAACTGCGAGATCTCTTCGTCCGAGTAGAGCCGCTCAGGGCGCCGCGGCAGAGTCAGCCTCGTACCGAAGAAGCGATCCGGATAGCGGCGCCACTTCTCGTAGGCAACGACAACTTCGGTGCCGACGATCACTGCCCTCGTCTGTTTGACCCAGTCTCCCTCGCGCCAATCGACCATGCGCTGGTAGACCCAGCCGCTTCGCGTCCTCACTACGGGTCCCTCGATGAGACGTCCGCCGTGACGACCATTGTCCTCCGGCTTAGCGACGATCGGACCGCTCGTCGTCCGCGGATCAATCGCCAGTGATCTTCCGGCGACCTGTTGCCAGGCATCGTCGACAACGGTCTTGGAGATGTCCAGACAACGGCCGTTGATCGCGTTGGGCGGCAGTCTCCGAGCCGCGCGTTTAGAGAACCAGGTATCGCCGTCCCAAGCGATCGTCGGCTGGTCAGGTCGCGGCGAATAGGCGATGCGCACACCCAGACGCCGGAGCATCGTGCTTATTGGTGCGTGCGGCTGGGGGCGCATTGGGTAGAAGTTCAGTACCGGTGCACTGGCAGGCAGTTGAGCGTTGTGACGCTGCACGCCGCGCGACGCATGGCGCCAGCGTCGGAAGCGACGTGCCGTCATCCGGGCGTGCCACGGCTCGGGGACGATGTCGAGTGGACCGCCCGTCTTCCAGGACGGCTTGAGCGTTCCGTCCGGAAACAGCAGCCGTTCGACCTCGTCATCCACACTCTCACTATCGGGCATCGGCACAAGCGATGCGCGGGCTCAGCGCGCCAGGACGACCCGGTTGCGACCCTGACGCTTGGCGCTGTAGAGCGCTTCATCGGCTGCGGCCAACAGAGCCGGCACTTCGCCAACGCGTACCTCGGCCACCGCGACGCCGATTGAGACCGTGATCCGCTCGCCTATGCCCATCTCTGATGGCGGGATGTCCGCGATCTGCGTCCGGATGCGCTCGGCGACCTCAACCGCCTGTTCGGCCGTCGCACGGCGCAGGACGACTGCAAACTCCTCGCCGCCGTAGCGTGCCGGCGTGTCTTCGGCACGGATGGCCGTGGAGATGCGCTCGCCTACAGCGCGCAGCACTCGGTCGCCGGTCGCGTGGCCATAACGGTCGTTGAGCTGCTTGAAGTGATCGAGGTCGATCATCAGTGCCCCGAGTCGGTCGATCGCACGGCGCCGCGGACCCACGCTCGCGAGGAGCTCCTCCAGGTAGCGCCGATTTGGCAGGCCCGTGAGCACGTCGAGGTTGGCCTGGTTCTCGGCCTGTTCGAAGGCGAATGCGCGCGCCAGCGCGGCCGACAGCTCGGCCGATGCCCACGACAGAAGGCGCCTGTCGGCAATCGTCCAGTCGCGCCGCTGGCGGCGCGACAGGATCAACGCACCCAGGATCTTGTCGTCCGCGACGAGGGGCATGGCCAGGGTGTTGGGCAGGGCGTAAGACTCGGCCAGGCGCTGGGCAATCTCGTCGGCGACGAGCTGTGCCTGCTGGTCGCGCGGATCAGTCCCTGGCGGGGTCTGGCGGCGCGCCGCGGGCAGCCGCGCCGGGTCGAGGATGCCCGCGGGAAGGGCAGTGCGCGACGCTGGTACGCGCGCTCGGCTCGAGACGAGCGTTGCCTCGACGACGTTCTCGACGGGACGCAGTCGGGCAACCAGGATGTGGTCCGCGTCGGCCGCGCCGCGCAACTCGTCGACGATGGTCTGCACAATCGCCTCTGAGGACACCGACCGCGACATGCCCTGGAGCATCCGCGTCAGGCCGGCATCGCGCGCCGCGCGCCGCGCGCCGAGACGACGACTCAGCTCGTACTGCGTCCACATGCCGGCGCCGACCGCGACGACGCAGGCCAGCTCGAGCAGGACGAGCAGTTCGCCCGGCGCGCGAATGAGGCTGACCAGCTGGAAGAGGCCGAGCACGGCGAGAAGGCCATACATCGTCCGCCGCACGCGGCGCACGAGCGTGCGCTCGCGGACGTCCGTGACCGTTGTCCCGCTGGGCGTGCCGCTAATTTCGGTGTGGCTCAGCGGATCACGCTGTTCCTCCGAAGGTTGATCCGCGCGCGTCACGCATTGGAGCATCGCGGGCCGGGCGGCGCGCGTCGACCCCGCCCTTTCGTACGGGTGACCGACCGCGAGCTACGGCGACAGTCGAACCTCGAAGCATATGGCCGAGTGAGCAGCGCTCAACGACCTCCGCCCCTCGCTCAACTCAGCGCTGCGCCGACCCTGCTACTGGATCGGCGTCCACCACTCCTTGAACAGCGCGCGCACGACATCGATGTGGAGCTCCTGCTTGCTCGTCTCGGGCACGCTGAACGCATACGTCGACGGCATCAGCACAGCCTGGTTGGGCATCGTCGCGCCCTCGAGCATGTCGTATAGCGCAAGGACACTGGCCGGGTCCGTGGGCAGGGTCGTGTAGAAGTCGTCCGGATTGGATAGTGTCGCGAGCCGCAGACTCTCCAGGTTGCCACTGTCGCCACGGGAGATGACGCGGTTGATCGTGGCGAGAACAAAGCCCTGCTGGCGGCGCGCCCGACGCCAATCGTTGTTGCCCGGGCCATGCCGGCTGCGGACATAGAGCAGCGCGCGATTGCAGGTGGGCGTCTGGTTCCAGTTGATGGGGTCGCCGACGGTGTAGCACAGCGGCGCCGAGTTGCCGTGCATCAACGTCGAGTCGCTCTGCAGGAATTTGGCCCCATGCTGGCGCTCGCCGCGGTCGTCGACGATGGTGCTGTCGTAGATGTCGTAGGGCACGGCGACCGGCACACCGCCAACCTTGTCCACGAGGCTGTCGACGCCGGTGAAGCGGATGTACGCGACGTAGTCGATCTCGATGCCGAACGCGTATTGGAA
>JBBQEC010000068.1:0-10745 GCA_038320305.1 Candidatus Limnocylindrales bacterium
GGGCAACCTGTACGAGTTCAGCGTCGCCTTCGCGTTCGGCATCATGGGCGGCTACCTCTTCCTGAGCCGCCGGTATCCGATCAAGGCGATCGCCTTCATTCCGATCGGCGTCGCGTTCTTCCTGCTCACCTACGCGTTCACGTTGCCGGCAGAGATCAGCCCGCTCGTGCCCGCGCTCAACAACCCGCCGCTGCTGACGATCCACGTCGCGATGGCGATGATCAGCTACGGCATCTTTGCGGTGTCATTTGGCGCAGCGGTCGGCTACCTGATCCAGGGCCGCGAGAACCGCGTGACGTGGCTGCCTGTGGCCAAGGTACTCGATGAGGTCGCCTACAAGGCCGTGATCATCGGCTTCCCGATCTTCGCGACGCTTATCATCCTTGGCTCGTACTGGGCGTCCATTGCCTGGGGCCGCTACTGGGGCTGGGATCCCAAGGAGACGAGTGCCCTCGTGACGTGGCTCATCTACGCGGTCTACCTGCACGCCCGCAGCCAGCGCGGCTGGGCCGGCCGGCCCGCGGCGCTTATTCTGGTCATCGGCTTCGGCGCCGTGATGCTCACCTACCTGGGCGGCAACCTGTTCTTCGGTGGCCTCCACTCGTACAGCGGTATCTAGGCGGGCTGGTCGAGACATGGCAGCGCGGCGAATCGGAATCCTGACCGGCGGCGGTGACGTCCCGGGCCTCAACTCCGTCATCAAGAGCGTCGTCTACAACGCGACGGAGATTGGTTGCGAGGTCATCGGCATTCGCCGCGGCTGGGAAGGCCTGACGCACATGAAGCCCACCGACCCCACGCTCTCGAGCGGCGGGCGCTACGACAACGACTACATCCGACCGCTGGATCGGGTGAATACGCGCACGATCGACCGAACCGGCGGCACGGTGCTGCACACGTCGCGGACGAACCCCTCCCGTGTGTGCGCGAACCGACTACCCCCATTCCTGCCTGCCGCGCGCGTAGCCGCCATGGAGACGACCGAGGGCGTCTACGACCTGACACCGGTCGTGCTCGACAACATCGAGTACCTGGATCTCGACTACCTGGTCACGATCGGGGGCGACGACACGCTGTCGTACTCGGCGGTTCTGGATCGCGCAGGCATTCCGCTGATCGCGATCCCCAAGACGATGGACAACGACGTCCAGGGCACCGAGTACTGCATCGGCTTCTCGACCGCGATCACGCGCGCCAAGGAGGCCATCAACCGGCAACGGACGACGCTGGGGTCGCACGAGCGCATCGGCGTGTTCCGCATCTTTGGGCGCGACGCGGGCTTCTCGGCGTTGTATGCCGCGTACGTTGTTTCCGGCAGGTGCGTCATCCCGGAGGCGCCATTCGAGCTGGACAAGCTGCTCGACGTGCTGATGGAGGACAAGCGCGCCAACGTGTCGCGCTACTCGTTCGTGATCGCGTCGGAAGGCGCGACGTGGAGCGGCGGCGCCCTTGGGGAGTTCGGTGAGCCCGACGCGTACGGCCACCGACGCAAGGTTGACGTCGGCTTTGCCCTGGCCGAGGAGATAAAGACGCGCACCGGCGAGGAGGCCGTGAACTCCGAGCTGACCTATGACCTGCGCTCAGGTGAAGCCGACTCTCTCGACCAGATGGTGGCGATCACGTTCGCGAACATCGCGGTGGATCTGATTCGCGATGGCCACGAGCACGGGCGGATGATGGCCATCGTCGACGGCAAGTACGCCCACGTCCCCATCCCCGAACCGGGCAATCCGCGCAAGGTCGATGTCGACACGATGTACGACCTGACCCGCTTCCGGCCGCAATATCACAACCGATTGGGCCGGCCGCTGCTCCTGGGGGCCTCGCTGGGCGCCGCTCGCTCGGAGATCGGCGACCTCGTCCTCGCCGGCTCGCCTCAAACGGAATGACTTTCAGACGCGGCGCCAAACTCGACCCCGGACAGGTTCGCGATGCACGCGGCCAGAGCGGCGGCGGCGGCCGTGGCCTGCCCGGTGGCCTGGGGTTCCCGACCGGTGGTCGCTCGACCGGCGGCGGCATCGGCGTCCCCGCAGGCGGTGGAGTCGGCGTCCTCGTCGTGATCGTCGTCGTTGTCGCGCTGTACGTGTTCCTGAGCAGCGGATCGGGCGGCGGTAGCGTCACCGGCATTCAAAACGGGCCTCTGAGCACGAACCTCGCCTCCTGTCAGACCGGCGAGGACGCCAACAATCGCTCGGACTGTCAGATCGTTGGCTACGTCAACTCCGTGCAGGCCTACTGGACGCAGGAGTTCGCCTCGTCGGGCGGGCAATACCAGGATGCGCAGACGACCCTCTTCACCGATTCCTACCAGACCGGTTGCGGTCTCGCCTCGACCCAGACCGGGCCGTTCTACTGCTCCGCCGACAAGAACGTCTACCTGGACCTGAGCTTCTTCAACGTCATCGACATGGAGTTGGGCGGCAACTCCGCGCCACTCTCAAAGGCGTACGTGATCGCGCATGAGTACGGCCATCACGTGCAGGACCTCGAGGGCACGCTTGCGAAGGCCCAGGACGGAGACACGGGCCCGACCTCCAATTCGGTGCGGACCGAGCTACAAGCGGACTGCTACGCGGGAGTTTGGGCGGCCCACGCTGTCGACACGGGCTACATCGAGCCCCTGGCGCAATCTGACGTGCAGGCCGCGCTGAACGAAGCACAGGCTGTAGGCGACGACTGGATCCAGCAGCACACCGGCGGCCAGGTCAATCCCGATCAGTGGACGCACGGTTCGTCCGTGGAGCGCGTGAATTGGTTCTCGACTGGTTACCGAACGGGCGATCCCGGCCAGTGCGACACGTTCGGGACCAACAACCTTTAGGCCGCGCAGCCGCTATCAGTCGATCAGGACCACCCCTCGCGCGGCTCGGCGTTCTTGGCCCATGACCAACCCGGCTGGAGGATCGATCGCCAGACGACGTTCTCGCCGATCTGGACCGCTGCCGCTGTGCCGTCGCCGTCGTAGTCCTCGGTCGCCTCGGGTTCGTCGAGGCTCTTTCGGTAGACACCCATTGCTTCTTCTCCAGCGTGTAACTTCCGCGGATGCTAGACCCGGGCACCGACTCCCCGCAGTCGCTGGACGCGCACGCCCCCAACTGCTGCGCGGCGGATGCGCGCATCTCCGAGCAGTTCGATGAGCGGATCGCCGAGCTGACCGCCGATGGTGAGCTGCCGGAGATGGTCGACGTCTCACGCATGCTGCTCCGGCTCATGAACGATGTTGGCGCCGCGGCGCCAAGCGTGCTCGAGCTGGGCTGCGGGTCCGGAGCGATGACTGTTGAGCTGCTGCGGCGCGGCGCAGTGAGCGCGGATGCGATCGATCTTTCGCCCCATACGCTGGACGCGGCCAGGCGCCGCGCCGCTGAGGCGGACGTCAGCGATCGCGTGTCGTTTTCCTTGGGTGATGCGTCGTTGATGGACCACGCGGCGCATGATTGGGTCGTGCTCGATCGCGTCATGTGTTGCTACCCTGGCGTGGATCGGCTGCTCGCGAGGGCCACCCGCGCGGCCACTCATCGCGTGGCCTTCACCGTCCCGACTTCGCGCGGGTGGCGCGGCCTGCTCAACAAGGTCATGTGGCGCGCCGAGAACATCCCGCAGATCTTCGGCGCGGGCGGCTGCCCTGGATTCGTGCATTCGATCGACAGGATCGAGGCCCGACTCACCACAGCCGGCTTCACACTACGGAGTTCCGACCGCCTCGGCCTCTGGTATGGCGCGGTCTGGGATCGCGCCGCCGTGGAAAAACCAATACTGAGGAGCATTTAGAGCATGGGCATCCGACAGAGCATTCGGCGATTTCTGTTTCCGGTCGAACCTCATGTGGAGTTGGAGCCACGCCGCGAGCGCCGCGAGGAGGCTCGCGAACGCGAGAAGGGCGAGCCAGGTCCGTTCTGGAAGGAAGGCGACGCTCACGACAATCAGCAGGGCGATCCGTATCCCGAAGGCTGGTGGGACGGCCGGGTGAGTGAACCCGAAAATCGCGCCGGCCGCCGGCAGGACGAACGCGACCATTAGGGTCCGATAACCGCGGAGCTCAGCAGTCGAACACCGACCAGCAGATATCGTTGCGCAAGCGCTGGTCGTCGAGTACAAGCTCGCGAATGGCGTCCGGGAGCTGGTCGCGCTGCCACCGGCACTCGAGTCGGCCGGCGCTCTCGCTCTCATCTTTGGGCGTCGCGGCACGCACGGCCTTGATCGCATAGGCGGCCGCACCCAGCTCGTGCGCGGCGACGTGCGCAACGGCCGCCGCCTGGGCGGCCGCGAACGCGGCATGCCGTGCTGCCCCGGTCAGGTCTCTGGCCGCGGCGTTGGCATGGCCGGCCGCCGTCCGAGCTTGGGTCATGGCGATTTCGCCGCGCGCCCACGCGCGCCCTAGCTCGATCGCGCGCCGTGGTCGGTCGTCACCTGGGCGCGCCTGCTCGAAGTGGGCCAGCACGTGTTCCGCGCAGTCGGCGGCCCAGAGCGCGAGTCGGTGGTGGTCGGCGTCCGTGAGCGTCCCACCTCGACGGATAGTCACGAACCTGGGGTCGCGCACTTCGCTCAGGATCACGACTCGAGTATCGCCTCCACCTGACGACCCATGATGAGCGCGGAACTCGGGCGATGAGCCAAATGTTGACGCTCGGGTAATGCTGGCGGCGATATCGCGAACTGCTAGCGGATTTGCGGCATCCCGATCGGCGCGTCGTCGTGCTCCCAGACCATCAGGTCATGCGCGAGATATGCGCGCGCGACGTTTCGTTCGCGTAGCAGTGATGCCCACTCGGGGTACTCGCCGATGCGATCGCCGAGCTCGTGCTCGAGCCGCTCCGCGAACACGGCCGAGCTGAAGCGCCATATCTCGGCCGCCTGGCCGGCGAGCATGACCACGACTTCATCGGTCGACACCAGCAACGCCTGGTGGCCGGACGTGTGGCCTGGGGTCGAGACGACCAACATGCCCGGTCGGAGCTCCGTTTCCCCATCGACCACGCGCAGTTCGGCGCCATCGAAGTCGCACGCGAATTGGGGGTAGGTGAAGTCGGGCGTGTGCGCGTTGTCCAGCTCGATCCGCTGGACGTAGATGGGCACGCCGGGGAATTCATGGTTGCCGCCTGAATGGTCGGAGTGCGTGTGGCAGTTGACGATCGTGCTGATCGAATCGGGGTCGACGGCAGAGTCGGTGAGGGCCTCGCGCGCCGGCCGATAGCGCGGGCGGTGGCGCTCGCGCACGTCATCCTCGAACGGCGAGAGGCCGGTGTCGAACAGGATCGTCTCGAGGGGTCCGCGGGGTCGGGCATTGCGAAGCCAGTCACCGGGATGGGCTGCCCTGCGTCCGGGTACCTGTCGGGCGCGACAAAGTAGCCGTAGTGGATGCGCCTGATGTCCGTCACCCGCATTCGGCCAGCCTATCTTCCCGACTTCCCGCAAATGCAGAACTGGTCTGCACCGATTCGCCGATACCGGTCATCTGCCTGACCAGTCCTGCATATGGCAGGAAAATCGGTCGAAATCGGCCTCCAGCCCGAAACCACGCAGACCAGTCCTGCATCTGGCAGAGGCGACGCCGGATTGCGTAACCGGATGCCGTCGTCTGGGACCGCCCTGGGTGTCGCTGGCGCATACGATGGGGCGGACGTGATCGAGTGCGCGAGCTGCGGGATGGAGAACCAGGAGGGTTCGCGTTTCTGCAACGGCTGCGGCGCGAGCCTCGTCGTACGCGCAGGGATCCAGGAGCGGGGCGTCGTTACGGCACTCTTCGCCGACCTGGCCCGCTCGACGTGGCTGGGCGAGCGACTTGATCCGGAGGTCGTGCGCGAACTGGTAAGCGACTTCTTCGAGCTCGCCCGCGCCGAGATGAAGCCCGTGGTGGCACGGTCGAGAAGTTCAGCGGCGATGCGGTGATGGCCGTCTTCGGCGCGCCGCAAGCCCACGAAGACGACGCCGAGCGCGCCGTGCGCGCCGCGCTGGCGATCAACGAAGGGTTGGCGGTGATCGCTGAGCGCGCCGCCCGGCGCCACGCGATCAATGTTCAAGCGCGCATCGGCTTCGAGTCGGGCGAGGTCGTGGTCGGAGATCCGTTCGGTGCTGCGACGATGGCCACCGGAGACGCCCTGAACCTCGCCGCACGTCTGGAACAGCAGGCCGAGCCGGGCGACGTGGTCATAGGCGCGGCCGTCTACACGAGTGTGCGCGACCTGGTCACCGCAGAGCCGCTGGGCGAGCTCGTGCTGCGCGGCCATGCGGCCGCCCTCGAGGGCTGGCGCGTGACCAACGTATCCGACGCGGTCGGCCGGCCGCGCGGCGTCCCGGGCCTGCACGCACCGCTGACCGGCCGCGACGAGGAGCTCAACATGTTGCTCGACGCGGGACGCCGCACGGCAGGGTGACCACTGGCTGGCCCGGCCCGAAGCTGCCGACCTGCGCGTCCCCGACAGCATCGAGGCGCTCATCCGGGCAAGGCTCGACACGCTCCCCTCGCCCGAGAGGGCGGTGTTGCAGGCCGCGTCGGTGGTTGGACGCGTGTTCCAACGCTCGGCAGTAGCGGCTATCGCGCCACAGGACAACGGCGCGTCGCTGGAGCGTCACCTGGAAGAGGCGATACTGCGCGACTTGATCACCGAGGAGCGTGCTCCGGACGAGCCGACGTTTCGCTTCAGGCACATCCTGATTCGCGATGTCGCCTACGCCACGCTACCCAAGATGCGTCGCGCGGACCTCCACCTGGCCGTTGCCGAGTGGCTCAGGGCCTGGGCCGGACCGCGCATCGAGGAGTTCGTCGAAGTCGAGGCATACCACCTCGAGCAGGCGGTCAAGCTGCGTCGAGAGCTGGAGGGTGACGCCGACAGTCCGGAACGCGAGCGCGCCATCAGCGCGCTCGAATCGAGCGCCAGGCGATCCGTCGGGCGCGACGATTCGCGCGCGGCACTCAACTTCGCCGAGCGCGCCCTGGCGCTCGAGCCACCAGTTGGCGAGGACCGTATGGGGCTCGAGTCGATCAGGATGGATGCACTTAGCGTTCTGGCCGATTGGCGGCAGGCAGCCGAGATCGGTGCCCGACTGGAAGTCGATGCGCGGGCAGCGGGACGAAAAGATCTCGAGGGTCGGGCGGTGAAGGCCAAGGCTGGTGACATCTGGCTGGCCGTGGGCGCAGCCAACGCGGAAGGTGCCTTGGCCGAGCTGCAGCGAGCCCGACGGCTGTTGACCGAGGCCGGCGACGACGAGCATTTGATCAACGTCCTCCAGAACATCGGCTACGGCGGTTGGTGGCACGGCAGGCTCACCGAATGCCTGGAGGCGTGGACAGAGATGCGCCGTATCGCCACTGAGCACGGATGGCACAGCCGTGAAGCGGAGGCGGCCTCCTGCTGTCGCGCATTCCGTATTTCCAGAATGACCTGCCTTATGCAAGGCGGCTGCTCGACGAAGCGCACCAGCTCGCCGACCGCGGTAGCAGTCGGCTCACCAAAGCGCGGGTAGACAAGGCTCTGGCCGTGCACATCGAGGAGGTTGGCCTGCCCGATGGAGGCGACGCGTGGGCTGAGGCGGAGCGATTGCTGACTGACGCGGCGGTAGTCCTGGACGAATTCGGCGATCGTGTCGAGCTCAACATCGCCCACGCGCATCTCGGGGACATACTCCTGCGCCAGGGACGACCAGCAGACGCACTCGCCCATTACGAGGCGGGCCTCGGCAACGTGATGAACCATGGCGGCTACCGGCCGGAAACCCAACGCCGGCTCGCACAGGCCCTTGTCGCACTTGGTGAGCTGGATCGTGCCGCTGCGGCCGCCGTGGAAGCCGCAGCCATGGTGGCCGATGACGACTTCTTCACGATTGGCAGCACGTCCGTTGCGCTTGCCCAAGTGAAGGCTGCACAGGGCAATGCGGCCGAGGCGGATCGGCTCTTCCAGAAGGCAGTCGACGTGCTTGCCCCGATGGAGTTCAACTCCCACTGGCTGCACCTTGCCCGGGCCGAATTCTTGTTTCGGCAGGGCCGTCTGGCTGAAGCCGAGGAGGCTGTCGCCAAAACTCGCGAACAAGTAGCCCGGTTTGGACCGAATTCACCGATGAAGGAGTGGGTGGAACAGAGGTTTGAAGCGGCGCGCAACTCTCGCTGAGGGTGGCTGATGACGGTCCGGCATAGCTGACGTCCGGTTCCTGCCAAATGCAGAAACGGTCTGCACCGATTCGCCGATACCCGTCATCTGCCTGACCAGTCCTGCATATGGCAGGAAAATCGGTCGAAATCGGACTCCAGCCCGAAACCGTGCAGATCAGTCCTGCATCTGACACAGGCATCCCGTTGACCCGCGCGACTCCAGATGCCCACGAGAAACGCTCCACGGGCTGTCCCCAGACGGTCCACGGACGGTCCACCAACCGTCCACTACGATTTTCGGACCGACACAACCGCTAGCCCTGCGAACGACCGTCGACCACCAGATATTGTGGTTTCGGTCTTGACACCGCCATCGGCCAGTCCCACAATAAGTGGATTGCAGCGCCGCCCAACCACCCCAGTGGAGGCGCCCAGGCGGTAGGGAGAGGCAAAGAGAGATGGCTCGAGTTGCGGGTGCGGCGACACCAGAAACAACAGACGACGGCACGCAAGTGATCGCCGCAAATCCCGCTCTCAGGGCAGCGCTCAAGGGTTCGGCCGCAGGCGCCGGGGCGGGCGTGGGCGCCGGGTCGGGCGATGGCGCCGGCACGGCCGCCGGCCCCATCGATGAGGGCCGCTTCAGCGGCATCGCCGTCGAGGGACTGACCTTCGAGCGCCGCTGGACCACGCCGGGCATCCATCCCTACGACGAGATCACGTGGGAGATGCGCAGCGCTGAGATCAAGAACGAGTCGGGCAAGCTGGTCTTCGAGCAGACGGACATCGAGGTCCCCAGCTTCTGGAGCCAGCTGGCCACGAACGTGGTCGTAAGCAAGTACTTCCGCGGCCACATTGGGACTCCGGAAAGAGAGCACAGCGTCAAGCAGCTGATCGACCGTGTCGTGAACACGATCGCTGCCTACGCCGCGACGCAGCACTACATGAAGTCGAACGAGGACCTGGCCACTTTCAAGGCGGAGCTCACGCACCTCCTCGTGCACCAGAAGATGAGCTTCAACTCGCCGGTCTGGTTCAACGTGGGCGTCGAAGAGCGCCCTCAATGCAGTGCCTGCTTTATCAACTCGGTCCAGGACAACATGTCCTCGATCATGGACCTGGCCAAGACAGAGGCCATGCTCTTCAAGTTCGGCTCGGGCGCCGGCGTGAACCTCAGCCCCATCCGTGGTTCCAAAGAGCGCCTGAGCAAGGGCGGCATCGCCAGCGGCCCGGTCAGCTTCATGAAGGGCTTCGACGCCTTCGCGGGTGTGGTCAAGTCCGGTGGCACAACCCGTCGCGCGGCCAAGATGGTCATCCTCGACGCGGACCATCCCGACATCGTCGACTTCATCGTGTCCAAGGCCAACGAGGAGCGCAAGGCCTGGGCGCTGATCGAGCAGGGCTACGACGCCAGCTTCACCGGCGAGGCGTACGGCAGCGTCTTCTTCCAGAACGCCAACCACTCGGTCCGCGTGACGGACGACTTCATGCACGCGATCGAGCAGGACAAGGACTGGACCACACACGAGGTCACGAGCGGCAAGCCCGCGGAAACGTACAGGGCACGCAGTCTGTTCGGTCAGATGGCAGATGCCGCGTGGCTGTGTGGCGATCCGGGCATCCAGTACGACACGACGATCAACGATTGGAACCCGGTTTCAAATTCGGCGCGTCAATACGCAACCAACCCGTGCTCAGAGTTTTCGTTCATCAACGACACGAGCTGCAACCTGGCCAGTGTCAACCTGATGAAATTCGTCAAGGACGACGGCGAATTTGACATCGAGGCTTACCGGTACGCGTGCAAAGTCACGATCACGGCCCAGGAGATGCTGGTCGACAACGCCGGCTATCCCACGCCCCAGATCGAGCTCAACTCGCACCTCTTCCGCCCGCTCGGCCTGGGCTACGCCAACCTGGGCGCGCTGCTGATGAGCCGCGGGCTGGCCTACGACTCGGAGGACGGCCAGGCCTACGCCGCGACTCTCACCGCGATCATGACCGGCGAGGCATATGCGCAGTCGGCGGTCGTGGCAAGGGACCACGGCGGCCCGTTCAAGGAATACAAGAAGAACGAGCAGCCGTTCCTCCGCGTAATCAAGAAGCACCGAGCCGCCGCGTATGCGATCCCCGCTAATCGCAATGCGCCGGTGGAATTAATCGACGCGGCACGGTCATCTTGGGACTCCGCACTCGAATTGGGCACGCAATTCGGGTACCGGAATGCCCAGGTGACCGTGCTTGCGCCGACTGGAACTATTGCTTTTATGATGGATTGCGACACGACTGGCGTGGAGCCGGACATCGCGCTCATCAAGTACAAGAAGCTGGTCGGTGAGGGCTTCCTCAAGATCGTCAACAAGACGGTCCCGAGCGCCCTCAAGAAGCTCGGCTACTCCCCCACTGAGGTGGAGGAGATCGTCAAGTACATCGACGAGCGCGAGACCATTGAGGGCGCGCCGGCCCTCAAGCCCGAGCACCTGACCGTCTTCGACTGCGCCTTCAAACCGGTCAACGGCGAGCGCTCCATCCCGTACATGGGCCACATCCGGATGATGGGTGCGATCCAGCCCTTCCTGAGTGGAGCGATCAGCAAGACCGTCAACATGCCTGAAGCCGCTACCCCGGAAGAGATCTCCAGCGTCTACATGGAAGGCTGGAAGCT
>JBBQEC010000069.1:0-10567 GCA_038320305.1 Candidatus Limnocylindrales bacterium
CCCCAGTGCCCGGGCACGACAAAGATCAGGTCCAGGTAACACAGGCCTGGGACGAGCTCGCCGGCACCTTCGTTCTCGCGTGATGGCATCGCAGCGGCCATGCCGACCGGTTCATCGTCGGCGGCAGTTACGAAAAACCAGGCTGCGGAGCTCCTGAGCGTGGCGCGGACCTCTTCGATGCGCCATTCCGGTCCCGTCTCTCCCGCTCGTCGCGGCTTGCCGCCACGGACGTACACGGACACGGCCGCCTCGATTTCCTCTGGCCCACCTGGCCGCACGATGACGGTCATTCCAGGTTCGGCCTCAACGGCGTCCACGTTGGATGTCGGCCAGCTCGCGTTCCATGTCGCGCCTGGACTGGCGGTCAGCAATGTCGTGACGTCTATCGTGCAGCTGCTTGCCCTTCGCCAGGCCCAGCTCGAGCTTGGCGCGACCCCTGTCATTGATATACAAGCTCAGCGGCACCACGGTCAGGCCCTTGGCTGCGGCGCGGCCGATGAGATGATCGATCTCGGTCTTGTGGAGCAGTAGCTTGCGGACACGGCGTGGCTCGTGGTTGTAGCGGTTGCCCTGCTCGAACGGGGCGATGTGCGCGCCGATGAGCCAGGCCTCGCCTCTCTCAACGCGCGCATAGGCGTCGGACAGGTTGGCCTTGCCTGCACGGACACTCTTGATCTCCGTGCCGGTCAGGACGAGGCCCGCCTCGAACGTATCGCTGATGGTGTACTCGTGGCGCGCCCTGCGATTCGTCGCCACTGTCTGGGACACTTGGGCTGCTCCTTTGGAACTGGGATGGTGAAACGGGACAAAGTCCCCGGACACACGAACGCCGGCCCACAGTGGGCCGGCGACTTCGTGGGTGCTTACACCACTCCCCGGTGTCTACTCGGTTAGAGCGACTCCCGGGAGGTGGTGCAGCTCAACTTATCCGACACTGCACATCACCTCCTTTCGTTCCCGAACACATTAACCGACCGCGAGAGGCCCTGCAAGCGCCACCTCCACGACCGATTGATCGAGCACCGCGGACGGCGACGCAGATGGCTCGGGCGTGGGTACGAAGGTGGGCGGCGGCGGGAATGTCGCCGACGGGTTGGCGAGTGCGTCAAGTGCGACCTGGACGCCCTTGTCGAGGACCACGTCCTGGCCTGCAGCCTGGTTGTCGGGTGGCTCGATCTCGACGTTGGGAAACAGGCCGACGCCGTGGATCCAGGTCAGATCCGGTGTCAGCCACTTGCGCACCGACAGGCGGTAGCCGCCCGCGTCGGGGAGCTCCTTGAACTCCTGGATCGTGCCCTTGCCGTACGTTTTGAATCCGATCAATTGGCCGCGGCCGTTGCCCTGGATGGCGGCCGACACTATCTCCGACGCGGACGCTGTTCCGCCGTTGACCAACACCACTACGGGAATGGACTGACTCGTGGCGACGCCGCCCGGAATCGGCTGCTGCGGTTGTGGATCGCCGGTCGCCGCCTGCTCGAAGTAGAGCGGCTTGTCGCTCACGAATTCTGACGCGATCTTCTGTGCCGCATCGACGTAGCCGCCGGGGTCGTCCCGGAGGTCAAGAACGATTGCCTGGACTTTGTCAGTGGTGATGAGCTCGTCAAGCAGATTGTGGAAGTCGTCCGAGGAGCCCGAGCTGAAGCCCGCAATCTTGAGATACCCGACCTTGCCGTCGGCGAGCACGTCACTCACGACGTCCTCGCGCTGGATGACGTCACGCGTGACGCTGAATTCCTTCGTCTCGCCGGCGCGGTCGATGGTGATCGCCACGGTCGTGCCCTTTGGCCCGCGCAATTGACCGGCGACGTCGTCGACAGTCATGCCCGTCGTGGAGGTGCCGTCGATGGCCGTGATCACATCCCTGTCCGCGAGGCCGGCACGCTGCGCGGGCGAGTTGCGAACGACGTGGGTGATGACCAGCTGGCACGTGTCGGACACGGCGTCGCACGGGGCTCCGGACGAGTCCTGCGTCTGCACCTGCACGCCCACTCCGGTGAACTCGCCCGACAGGCCGCTCAGTGTCTGGGTGTACTGCTCCTGGGTCAGGTACTGCGAAAACGGGTCGCCCAGGGCCGTGAACAGCCCGCCGATAGCGCCTTCCACGAGGCTGTGCTGGTCCACTTTGCCGACGTAGTTCTCGGTTACGTCGTTGTATGCATCCCAGAACGGACGAAACAGATCCTGGTTGTCGGCCGTGGTGCCTGGCGTAGCGCCGGCGAGACGCCCGAGTGCAAAGCCGGAGACGAAGAGCGCGCCGCCGCCTATGGCGACCACGAGAAAGGTCGCGAGCAGAGTGCTGAAGCGGCCCGCGTTACGTCGCGGTGCGTGCGTTTCTTCCTTCGGTGGGGCGTCATCGGGAGCCGAGGCACCGGTGCCCAAGGGAGAGTCGGAAGCAGCGGGAAGATCGGACATGTGGGAGCGAAGACCTCGACAGGAAGCAGGAACGCGAGTTTAGGTCGGAGCCGCGATTCGCTCAGGAACCAGCGTCAGGGAAGGGCGTACGAGGCGGGCAGATAACGGCTGTGGTCGATGAGCAGATCACTGGCGCAGTAGATTGCGGGTGGGCCCTCAAGGCGCATCCCTGCGTGCAGCAGCGCCACGAACGTTTCATTGGCCGGGCCGGGAACATTGACCAGCCACGTCTCAACATCCGGCATCTCGGACATTAGCCGAGCGCAGAAGGGCAGCATGTGCTCCGAGCGGCGCACTACGAACGGGCCCAGGCGCCCAGTCTCCTGGATGTAGCCATAGCCGAGCAAATCCTTGCCCTCGACCAGGCCGAAGCGAATACGTCCGAGCGCCTCCCACCATTCGTGATCAGGGATCCGGCTGAAGCCGCAGACCTCAAGATCGAGTGAGGCCGTTGAGGCAGCATCAAGCCTGCGTACCCTCAGACTCGCCGGCAGAGTCGGCAGCTCCGTCCGTGACTTCCCACTGAGCATGTAGATCGGGATACGCGGGGTCATGCCGTACCACGAGTACAGCGCGGCGGAGACGGGCTGGTACGAGGCGATCGCCACTGCACGATACGACGAGTCGTGCATCGAAAGCTCGAGCAGCTGACGTCCGAGACCGGCTGCCTGGAGATCCGGAAGGACGAACAGGAAGCCCAGGTACACCATCTCCTGGTACTCGGTCGAGCCGCTGAAGCCAACAATCCGGCCGGCCTGCTCGGCGACCCACCAGCGATCCGGGAACTGCCTGTGCATGTGGCCATAGAGCCGCACGAGCGCCTCGCGGTTGCGCGGCGAAATGGGTAGTCCGCGGCTCGCGGACAGTGCATCGTCGGCGGTGTAGAGCACGTCTACGCACGTTTCAAGATCCGCTGGCATGGCCGGGCGGAAGGTGGCCGAACCTTCGGTCATGCGGCCGGTACCGGCTGCTCGATCGTCGCGAGACGTTCTAGCTCGGCCAGCATGAACGCGTCGAGGTCGCCATCGAGGACGTCGTTGGTCGCGCTGGTCTCGTAGTTCGTGCGGTGGTCCTTGACCATCTGGTACGGGTGCAGCACGTATGAGCGAATCTGGTTGCCCCAGCCGGCCTCGATGTGCTCGCCGCGCAGCTGGGCAAGCTCTCGCTCACGTTCCTGGAGCCTGCGTTCGAGCAGGCGTGCCTTGAGCACCTTCATCGCAAACTCGCGGTTCTGGTGCTGTGATCGCTCGTTCTGGCTTTGGGCAATGATGCCAGTCGGAAGGTGCGTCAGGCGCACGGCTGAGTCGGTCTTGTTGACGTGCTGGCCGCCCGCACCCTGGGAGCGAAACGTCTCGATCTTGAGCTCGTCCTCCGGGATCTCGCCGACCGCCGTGTCGTCATCTACCTCAGGCAGAACTTCGACCAGCGCGAACGTCGTGTGGCGCCGCTTTTGAGAGTCGTACGGCGATATGCGCACGAGACGATGCACGCCACGCTCGGCACGCAGATGGCCATATGCCCAGCGACCGTCGACGTCGACGGTGACGCTCTTGAGGCCGGCCTCCTCGCCCTCCAGCTGGTCGATGATCTCTGTCGCGTAGCGATGTCGTTGCGCCCAGCGCAGGTACATACGCAGAACCATCTCAGCCCAGTCGGTTGCCTCGGTTCCGCCTGCGCCCGCGGTGATGGTCAGGATCGCGTTGCTCTCGTCGTAGTCCCCGGAGAACATGAGTGACGTCCGCAGCCGTTGATATTCGGTCTGGATAGAGGCGAATTCGTCGTCGAGGCCACCGGCCATGTCGGAGTCGCCCGAATCGTCGGCCAACTGGGCAAGCTCGAATAGATCGTCGACACGTTGAATGACTGAATTCCAGACGGCGAGGTCGTCCCGCAGACCCTCAGCCTCGCGCAAAACCTTCTTGGCGGCGAGCTGGTCCGACCAGAACTCAGGTTCGCTGGCCTCAGCGTCGAGCTCATCGACGCGGGCCTGTTTGGCGGCTAGGTCAAAGGCGCCCCGAGGTCGCGTGGATGCGTTCGACCAGATCGCGCAGCTGGGAAGAATCCATCAGCCGACGTTCACCTCTCTGGCGCGCAGTTCCTGGAGCATGATTGGGCGCAGCTCAATGATGCGCAGCGCTGTCTTGCTCCGTGCGACGACGGGGTTGACACATGGACAGTATCCGTTGTGCGGACAGACTCCGCAGTTCCCGTCACAGTCCAGTGTCATGGCGTAACTGCAGCTTCGGCACTCTCGCTCACAGGCGATGAGGTCGACGAACGAGTCATCGAGTGCCTCCTGCATGGGCTCGGCGGCATTCACGGCTAGCCAAACTCCCTATTCGCCCGGGCCACCCTCAACCCCGGGAACGTGGTTAAACACATTCACCGGAGGAGGCACGGCCTCCGGAAGCGGGTGCTACCGAGTATGCCAGCCGATCCCTCCAGGCTCAAGGGGGCAAATTGGCCTTTTGAGCGTGAAATGGCCCAAAACGGCTAGATTTTGCTCCGACTAGCCGCGCGCGGCCAATTCTTGCGCAATTCCGGACGGTGTCAGCTGTTCGCTCAGCAGCCGGCTGAAGAGTTGAATCTCGCCTTTTCGATCGCCGGCATGCTCGATCCAGTCGGTCAAGAGTCGCTCGCCTCCGGCGTAGCAGAAGACGTATGCCCGCCACAACGGATGAGTCACGAACTCGAGCATCTTTTCGGCTCGTTCGCGACTAACGAGGGCATCCTGTTCGAGGAAGGCGATCACGGCTTCCTTTGAGCGGCCCGAGGCGTGGAGCTGCAGTGCCGCATCGCCTTGGCAGCCGCCAAGTCGCAGCAGAGCAGTGCCGATCTGCCAGTTTCTCTGTGCGTCCGCGGTGGTCATCCGGATGCCTGCTCGCTCGCATAGCTCTACGAGCATGACCTGCCAGCGCTCTTCGCCAGCCACGAAGCGGACGCCGGTGTCGGCCAGCCCTTCACTGATGTACGCCTCAGGCGTGTTTATGAGCTGAACACTCGATTCATAGCGATTCTGCTCGCGCACGAGATGCTGTTCCTTTGAGGCGTGCTCGAGGTGATGTCCGGGGAAGGTCTCGTGAGCCAGCAGGCCGATCAGCCTCGACGCACGTACCGGCAGGTCCGTATTGACCTCGACTTGTGATCGGAGATTGCCGTCGTACCAGTTGTATGCGCCCCACGGCTCGTTGGTCACGAGGCTGATCGTCAGCTCTTCGCCGCGCGGCACGTCAAAGAGCTGCTCGGCGGACTGGCGCAGCTCGCCGGTCAGCCACTCGACGATGGAAGGCAGCTTCTCGACTGGGACCGTAAGCGTCGCCTGATGTGCCTCGAGACGCTCGCGGATATCCCCGGTTCCAGGCAGGAGCTGTTCCAGCTCTTGTCGAGCGACGCGAAACTCTTCGGGCGGCGTTGACTCGGGCGACGCATCGAAGCAGCGCTCCACAATGTCTCGGTACTGGAACTGCTCGCCGTTCGCCTGGCGCGCCAGCGTCTCCAGGGCAATCAGCTGCCGGTCGAGCCATCGGGCGCGCTGCGCGTCGGGAACCTCGTCAAGGCGCACCCGCAGCGCGGCCGCACGCCCAGTCAGCTCAACGGGTGTGGCCTTATCTGCGAGTGCCTGTTCCTTGACCTCTGGCGGTCCGAAGTACGCGTCGACGATGCCGTCCTGAATCTCGCCGAGTGACAGGCCGATGAGCAGGTACTCGCGCGCGATGTCATCCACGTAACGTCACTCGGCTGCAGCCGGTTCCAATAGCCGATCATTGATGCGCGCGATGCGCTCCCCGCTGACGCCGGCCGACAGCAGGTACTGCTCGGCCGAGCCAAAGCGATCGTGCACGTAGGCAAGCGTGTGCAGCATCGCTTCACGACTGGGCGTGGCGAGGAGCCGCATTCGCTCGCGTTCCTCGACATCCTCGAACTCGTACAGCCAGTCCGCGATCAGGCCATCCAGGTTGAGCGCTGTCAGTGCGTAGTCGTCCGAGATGTCCTCGTCGCTCACACCTACCAGGGACAGCAGCAGAGCCACTGAATTGCCGGTTCGATCCTTGCCGGCATAGCAATGGATAAGCACGCCTCCGGGTTCGGCATCCGCGACCGCGTTGACGATGGCACTGATGCCAGCCTTGTGGAGCTCGAGGTCCACCCTGTTGAGCTCACCAAGATCGTTCGCCGCCTCGCGGCGCGCACGTACCCGTGCTTGCTTCTCCTCGCTGAACTCAATTATGAACGAGACGTTGACGTAATTTGGATCGGTCCCCGCGCGCGCGCCGCGAAATGGGTAGTCGATGTCGCGCGCGGTCTCTTCTGACGTGCGCACGTCGACGATGGTGCGCACACCGTGCGCGACGAGCGCCGCTCGGCCCGATGGCGTCAGGCGCGTCAGGACATCAGATCTGACCAGAGCACCTGCCTTGATTCGACGGCCGTCAGCCGTTGGCAGCCCGCCCGTGTCGCGCGCGTTGAGAGCACCCTCCCAGTCCAAGATGCGCTCTTCGCCGGCGAACCCGGCGGTTGAGTCGCTCAACTCCCGTGACAGCGTTTGAATTTCTTGCCGCTGCCGCACCAGCACGGGTCGTTACGGCCGAGCTTTGGGCCGCTGTTGGCTGGGTCCGATTTGGCCGGAGGAGGTCCTCCTGGCGTGGCGCCGCTGCCTTCAGCGACCGGCTCATCGCCGTGCTGATACTGGATGCCGCGACGAGCGACGGCCCCGATTGCTGGTGGAATCACTGCAGCCGCCGGTGGCCGCGCCTGCGGCGCGTCCGCGTGGAACGTGCCATCGGAGTGAACATGGCCGCCTTCGACAGGTGTGATCGCGTCGCCCTGGGGCGCGTTGCCCGAGCTGATCGTCGCACTCCCGGTGCCGTCGGAGGTCGTCGCCGAGGCGTTGCCTGGTTCCATGGCGCTGGCTGTCGGAGTCACCTGTTGCGGAACCTGTTGGACCTGTACGCGAAAGATGTTGTTGGCGACCTGCTTGGAGATGAAGCCGCGCAGCTCCTCGTAGAGCTTGAACGCCTCGCGCTTGAACTCGTTGAGGGGGTCGATGCCGCCGTAGCCGCGCAGGCCGATGCCGCGGCGCATGTCGTCCAGCTCCGTCAGATGCTCGACCCACAGTGAGTCGATCGTGCGCAGCAGAACGATCCGCTCGATCTGCGCCCAGACTTCCTCGCCCAGTTCCTGCTCGCGCTTCTCGAGCGTGTCGTCGATCACGCCGCGCAGGTGTTCGATGATGTCTTCGCGTACGCCGATGTCCGCCAAGGTGTCCGATTGGACGTCCTCCCCAGTCAAACCCATCTGCTGGAACTCATGGGCCAGGCCATCGAAGTCCCAGTCGTGGGGTATGTCACCGGCGAGATGGTGGTCGATCACAGAGGCGATCTCGTCGTCGACGAAGTCACGCACGGTGGCAGTCAGGTCCTCGTTGCGCAGGACCTTGTCACGCTCCGCGTAGATCGTCTCGCGCTGCTTGTTGATGACGTCGTCGTACTCCACGACGCGCTTGCGAATGTCGAAGTTGTAGCCCTCGACGCGTGACTGGGCACTCTCGATCGTCCGACTCACGAGGCGTGACTCGAGTGCCACCTCGCCCTCGAGGCCCATGCGCTCCATCAGCCCTGCCACGCGTTCCGAGGCGAACCGCTTCATGAGCATGTCTTCGAGGGAAAGGTAAAAGCGCGACGAGCCGGGGTCGCCCTGGCGGCCGGCGCGCCCGCGCAACTGATTGTCGATTCGGCGCGCCTCGTGCCGCTCCGTGCCGATGATGTGCAGCCCGCCCGCCGCCACGACCTTGTCGTGGTCCTCGTTGACGTCGGCTCGGGACTTGTCGAGCGCTTCGTCGAGCTGCTCCTGGGTGGCTTCGGCCGGATTGATGCCCTTGCGATGCATCTCAGTTGAGGCCATGCCCTGGGCGTTGCCGCCAAGCAGGATGTCCGTGCCGCGGCCGGCCATGTTGGTCGCGATCGTCACAGATGCCGAGCGACCGGCCTGTGCGACGATCGGCGCCTCCTTCTCGTGGAACTTGGCGTTGAGCACCTCGTGCTTGATGCCGCGGCGATTGAGCATCTCGGAGAGCACCTCGCTCTTCTCGACGCTCGTCGTGCCAACCAGCACGGGCCGGCCCACCTCCGTCATCTCGACGACTTCGTCGATCAGCGCGTTGAACTTGGCGGTTTCGGTGCGATAGACGAGGTCGGCATCGTCTTCGCGGACCATAGGTTGGTTTGTGGGGATGGCTGCGACCTCGAGGCCGTAGATCTTGTAGAACTCCTCCTGCTCGGTCAAAGCCGTGCCGGTCATTCCGGCCAGCTTCTCGTACAGGCGGAAGTAGTTCTGGAAGGTGATCGTCGCGAGGGTCACCGACTCGCGCTGGACGCGCAACCCCTCCTTCGCCTCGATCGCCTGGTGGAGACCCTCCGACCAGCGCCGGCCGGGCATCTTGCGCCCGGTGAACTCGTCGACGATGACGATCTCACCCTGCTCGACGATGTAGTCGCGGTCGCGCTGATAGAGCGCGTGCGCCTTGAGGGCCTGCTCGAAGTGCCGGGCAAGACGTGGGTCGGCGTCGAACATGTTGTCGACCTTGAGCAGGCGCTCGATTTTCTCGATGCCTTCCTCTGTCGGTGAGACCGCGTGCTCCTTGAGATCGACGAAGTAATCGCCGCCCTCTTCGGCGCCGTCTGGGCGCTCACCCAGGCGCGGGACGAGCCGCGCGAACTGGTAGTAGAGGTCCTCCGACTCTTCGGCCTGGCCGCTGATGATGAGAGGCGTGCGGGCCTCGTCGATGAGGATGTTGTCGACCTCGTCGACGATCGCGAAATACCGGTCGCGCTGCACGCGCTCATTCAGCTCCGTGACCATGTTGTCGCGCAGGTAGTCGAAACCGAACTCGTTGTTGGTGCCGTAGGTGACGTCCGCGGCATAAGCCTCGGCACGCGGCACGGGACGGAGGTTGAGCAGGTGCTCGTCCGTTCCGCGGTGATCCGGGTCGAAGACGTAGGCGTTCTCGTGCTGGATGATGCCGACGGTCAAGCCCAGACCATGAAAGATTGGCCCCATCCACTGCGGGTCGCGCTTGGCCAGGTAGTCGTTGACGGTGACCACGTGCACGCCGCGGCCGGACATCGCATTGAGCGCGGCGGCAAGCGGCGCAACGAGGGTCTTGCCCTCACCGGTGCGCATCTCGGAGATCTTTCCCTGATGGAGCACGGCCCCGCCGATGAGCTGCACATCGAAGTGGCGCATGCCCAGCTTGCGCCGGCTGATCTCGCGTGCCGCCGCGAACACCTCGGGCAGTGCGTCATCAAGGACGCCCTGGAGATGCTTGATGTCCTCTTTTTCTCGGGCGCGGCGCAATTCGCGGCGGCGCTCGGAGCTCTCGTTGCTGAGCTCGTCCTCGGACGGTTCGGATGGCGCGCCATCTTCGCGGATCTCGTCGCGCAACTCGATCATGCGCTGACGGATCTCGTTGTCCGTCAGTTCCTTGAGCTCTGCTTCGAGTGAATTGATCTCGTCGACGAGCGGCTGGAGGCGTTTGACGACACGGTCGTTTGAGTCGACAAAACGGGAAATCAGGTTGCGCACGGTCGAAAAAGTATAGGCGGAGGACCCCGGACGCCCCTCTCAGGCGTCGTGGATCAGGTCTCGCTCAGCCCCAGAAGCCCGTGCCGTAGCCGATGACGATCAGGAAAAACGTGAGCGTCGCGAGAACCAGCCAGAACAGAACGGCCATGCGGCTGCTGGTTGGCTGGAGCTCAGGATTCTCGAGGGCGGCGGGCTTCCAGCGCCGCGAGACGAGCCGGCTGCGCCAGGTACGTTGGGCGGCCGGGTTCGGCTCGAGGCCGTCAGGCCCGGGGCGATAGAGCTTGAGACTCACCGACGCGTGCTCACTTCGCGCTCATGCTGACTCGTTTCAACCATTACTGCTTTTGGGTGGTTCCCGTCACCATCGCCGTCACCGTCGCCCTCTGCCTGCTCGTCCCAGAGCAGCATCTCCTGGACCAGCTCCAGGTCGCTCGAGAAGAGAGCGCCGACCGACTCGCCGCGATGGATGCGCCTGATGGCCTCGCCGATGAGCGGCGCCACCGACAGCACCTTGATGATCGGCAGCTGCTTCGCTGGTGGCAGCGGGATCGTGTCCGTGATCACGACCTCC
>JBBQEC010000070.1:0-10459 GCA_038320305.1 Candidatus Limnocylindrales bacterium
CTGAAAACGGCTGGGGCGAAGCCTTCACCAAGCTGGACACCACGCTCGCCGATTTCTAGCGCCGACGAAAGACCACGCAGCAGTAGCCAGGTTGCGAATCGAGTCGCGGCTCGAAGTCAGCGCCGTCGCGATCCGCCAGCCCGTCGAGGATGCCCTGTGCGAGGGCCAGGTTCGTGCCGCATACGAGCGGTCTGTGCTCATCGACCAGCGCGTCGAACGGACAGTTGTGCAGTCGGATTGTCCCGTTGTCGTCGGTCGGCTCGTAGCCGGCCTGCTTGAGAACATCTGCTAGTTTCGCGCCCGGTTCGTCGACGGCCGCGCTCAGTCTCTCACCGGCCTCGTGTGCAGCATCGGTCAGCTCCGGCGGCGGCGCGCCCTCGCCCAGGCGCATCAGGGCGGACGCGAACATGTCCGCGGCAAGCTCGTAGCGGCGCGGAGGGAGACTGACCGCGAACGCGTGCTTGGCACGGGTGTAGATGCGCGCGGGCCGTCCAGCGCCAGGACCGGTTCTTCCAGTCAGCCGCTGGTAGCCGGCGTCGAGAAGGCCGGCCTCCGCCAGGCGTTCCAAATGGAATGCGGCCAGAGGCCTGGTGATGCCCAACGAGCGTGCCGCTTCCTCGCGACCGACTGGCCCGTTCTGTGCGGCGACCCAGTCGTACAGACGCCGACGCACGGGTTCATCGAGGAGTGCGACGGCCGCAACGTCATTGGTCCCTGAAGCTGGGTCTGACACGCACAGAAGTCTATCACTCATATCTATTTGCAATAGAGTTGACGACCGCCCGCTCGCGGGTGTATCAATAACAAACACTTGTAAAAGAAGGCGAGCAAACATGGTCCCAGTTCACGAACACGCGGCTGCCGTTTCGTTCCCGGCCAGTGCACCTCTCGACGATCTCATTGGCGGCGGGCCAAGTCGCGTTTTAAGCGCCGAACAGCGCGATCGCTTCGAGGGCTACGCAGCGGAGATGCTCGAGGCGTTGGGCATGGACTTGACCACGCCTGGCACGGTCGAGACGCCGCGGCGGTATGTCCAGGCGCTCTTTGATGCCACGAACGGCTACGAGGGAGACCCCAAGCTCGTGACGGTCTTCCCGACTGAGTGCCACGCCGATTCGAGTTGTGACCTTGCGCAGATCGTCGAAGGCCCAATCCCGTTCTTCGCGCTGTGCGAGCACCATGCCCTTCCATTCTTCGGCGAGGCATACGTCGGCTACGTCGCGCACGAGAACATCATCGGCATCAGCAAGCTGACCCGTCTCGTGCGCGTGGTCACGCGTCGCTTTGGTGTCCAGGAACGGATGACGCATGCCATCGCGGAGTCTCTCGACGAGCTGCTCAGCGCTCACGGCGTGGCCGTGTACATGCGTGCCCACCACCTGTGCACGCAGATGCGCGGTGTGCGCGAGGACGCGGCCATGACGCGGACGAGCGGCTATCGCGGGGTCTACGAACGCGACGCAAGCATGCGCGCCGAGTTCTTTCGCATGGCCGGCCTCAGCCAATGACGGCGGCGCTGCAAAGGCTCCTGAGTGCCGACGACGAGCGCGGACACGTACGCCACGCCCGATTACCTGCGGGACTCGCCCAACGCTACGGCAGCGATCTGATCATCCCGCTCGTCGATGGGCGGCCGACCGTCATCGCCAACTTCGTTTCGACGATCGACGGAGTCGTCGCCTTCGATCCGGCGGCCGGTCTCGGCGGCGGAACGGTGAGCGGCCATTTTGAGCCGGACCGTTTCGTGATGGGTCTCCTGCGAGCCACGGCCGATGCGGTGCTGATCGGCGCGGGCACGGCGCGCAGCGATGCCCGCGGTAGGTGGATCACGGCGTCTGTTCACCCGCCGAGCGCGGAAGAAGCCGCCGAGCTGCGTGCGAGCCTGGGTCTTGCAATCAACCCGACGACGGTCGTTGTGACCGCGAGCGGCGAGCTGGACGCGCATCATCCCGGCCTTTCAGACCCCGGCATTCCCGCCGTGGTCGCGACCACCTGGCGCGGCCGCAGCCACATGCAGAGCATTGGGGCGCTCGCTCCACACGTGGAGGTGATCGTCGCCGGCGACGACAGGGTCGAGCCCCAGCGACTCATCGACGCGCTCCATGACCGCGGACTTGAGCTTGTGCTGTGTGAGGGCGGGCCGCACCTGATCGCGGACCTCTTCGCGGTGCACCTGATCGACGAGCTCTTTCTGACGACTGCGCCACAGATCGCCGGCCGAGGCGAGGACGGCATACGACTGGGTCTCGTGGAGGGCCGCATGTTCGCGGTGGGGGAGGCGCCCTGGGCGCAGCTGGTCGACGTGCGCACATCGGGCGGTTACCTGTTCGCGCGGTATCGCTTCACTGGAGTAGGCAATGAATGATGGCAAGCAGATCGTGATTGTCGGCGGCGGGATGGCGGGTGCGACCGCGGCGTTCGCATTACGCGACGAAGGTTTTGAGGGCCGCGTGCTGATCGTTGGCAATGAAAACGAATGGCCCTACGAGCGTCCACCAATGTCCAAGGGCTACCTGCGCGGCGAGGAACCGCTCGAGAAGGCGCTCGTCAAGCCGGCGGCCGAATACGAGGCACACGACGTCGAGCTGACGCGCGGCGCGACTGCGACGGCAATCGATGTGGATGCTCGGCGGGTAACGACGTCGGCGGGCGACCTCTCATACGACGTCCTGATCCTGGCCACTGGCTCTGAACCGCGTCGGCTCGAAGTACCCGGCGCGGACCTTGACGGAATTCATTACCTGCGCGATGTCACGGACGCCGACCGGCTGCGCGATGCCGCCGCGACGGCCGACGACATCGTCGTCGTCGGTGGCGGCTGGGTCGGCTCGGAGGTGGTGGCGTCTCTCCGTCAGCTCGGCCGGCCGGTTACATTCCTGACTAGCCGGCCTCGGCCGCTGGAACACGTCCTGGGCAGCGAGGTCGCCGACGTCTATCGCCTGGCCCACCTCGAACACGGCGTCCGCCTCATGCCCGGCAGGGTCGCGCGTCTCGGCGGACGCGAGCGGGTCGAATGGATCGAGACGGTCGAAGGAACAAGGCTCTCCGCGGATCTGATCGTCGTGGGCATCGGCGCGGCGCCACGCGTCGCATTGGCCCAGCTCGCGGGCCTGCGCCTGCGCGACGGCGCCGTGGAAGTTGACGACCTGATGCGCACCAGCGTCCCCGATGTGTATGCAATCGGCGACATCGCCTCATCGTGGAATCCGCGCTACGGCCGCTCGGTGCGCGTTGAGCACTGGGACAACGCTAAGCGTCAGGGCAAGGCCGTGGCGACAACGATAGTGGGCCGCGGCGCTCCATACGACCGCGTGCCATACCTGTACTCGGACCAGTACGACGTTGGCATGGAGTACCGCGGACTCGCGCCGGAGTGGGATGAGGTCGTCGTCCGTGGCGATCTGGAGGGTCGGAAGTTCCACGCCTTCTGGATGAGACACGGGCTCATCGCGGCTGCGATGAACGTCAACCTGTGGAGCGACGGCGCGGACCTCGAAGCCCTGGTCGAGTCAACGACTCCGGTGGATCCCAGCCGCCTGTCCGACCTGAATGTGCCATTGAGCGACCTCGCCGCTGAGGGCGTCGCCGCCTGACTTTGGCCCGAGGCGCGATCATCGCGCAGTGCTGCGTGCCGTCGCCCTCGCCATAGCTCTTGTCGCAACGAGCTTCCTTTTCGTTGCGCCGGCCCGCGCGGCCACGAACAGCGACGTCAACTCGCTCGGATTGGCAGCGTCTTACGACGTCCAGGCTTCCTTCGATTGGCATGGCCGAACGGCCGATGTGCGAACGAAGGCGACGATCACCGGCAGCAAGCCGTGGCCGTCGAGCATATTGGCGTTCAACCTTCAGATCCTGAGCATCGGTCATGCCCAGCTGACCACCGCGTCGGTCGACGGAGCACCGGTAGACGCAAGGGTCGACGACCAGACCGTCCTCGTTCCGCTCGATCCGCCGCTCGCGCCCGGCGCCACGGCTGTGGTCGAGCTCGATTACACGGCCCAGATGACTGCAGCGCCAAACCCGAACGGCGATAACTGGGGATTCGCCGCGACTGGCAGCTACCTGACCGCCTACCGCTGGATCCCATGGCTGAGCCGGACTACGAAATTTGACCGGCCCAGCATTGGCGATCCGTACGTCACCTCGAACGCGACGGACATCCGCGTCACGATAGCGGCCGACCCGTCACTGATCTTCGCCACGACCGGCCAGCACACGTCGAGCAGCGGCGACACGCGCACGTTCGAGGCTCACAACGTGCGTGACTTCAACTTTGCGGCGAGCCCCACGTACCGGACGGTGACACGCAATGTGCGCGGCATCGCCGTGACTGCCTATGTCAACCGCCTCGACGCGAACGCAATGCTCGACGTGACGGCCCGAGCGATCAACGACTACACCGACAAGGTCGGCGCGTATCCGTACCCGGTCCTGAACATTGCCGAGACCGGGCCGTGGGCGTCGATCGAATCACCTGGACTGTTCTGGATGGCCGACAACGTGCCCGGACACCTGCTCGCCTGGACGACCGCGCACGAGGTCGCCCACGAATGGTTCTACGCGGTGGTCGGCAATGACCAGGCTCGTGAGCCTTTTGCCGATGAAGCGATGGCCGACTTCATGGCGCGCAACCTGCTCAACCGCTTCGTGAGCTCACCATGCCCGACCGGCTTCCTGGACCAGTCGATCTATGACCTGGGCGATTGCTACCCATGGGTCATCTACGTCCAGGGCAACCTGTGGCTGAGGGACCTGCGCGACAAGCTGGGGTCGGCCACGTTCTGGCGCGGCGTCGCCGACTACTACGCCGAGTACAAGTTCGGAATGGGCGGCACGCGCCAGCTGCTCGATGCACTGGATGCGGCCGCGGCAAAGCCCCAGTTCCACGATCGTTTTCCGCGGCTTTACGCGTTGCCGGTGCCGTGCCTCCCGTTCGGAGCTATGTCGGGCGTCCTGTAGCAATTGCGCCGCCCCTGGCCGGCCATTCTCCTGCCAGCCGCGGCCATTCCGGGGCAATTCCACCCAAACAACACTATCGACGCCTTCGCGTGGCTCAGCGCGAGCTTGGGCAGTCCGGGTTTCGTCCGGAGTCAGGCGATAGATGGCTTCGGGCGGGCACTGGCGATCGTGGTCTACACCCCACGATGCACTCGATAGTTCCGTTTGTCTGGAAGCAGGCCGGACCCGCCGTCGGCCGGCACGCATCGGCTGCTAGGAAGCCGCGCCCTCGACTTCGATGCCGGCGAGCTTACGCAGCACGGCTGGCAAGATGCCGCCCTGGCGGTAGTAATCGAGCTCGACCGGTCCGTCGATCCGGCAGATCACCTCGATGCGTCGCTCGCCTTGGCCGTCGCGGACGCGAAGAGTGACGTTCTGGCGCGCGACGAGGTCATGGGACAGGCCCGCGATGTCGTACTCCTCACGTCCGGTCAATCCGAGCGATTGTGCGTTCTGGCCCGGCTGGAATTGCAGGGGCAGGACCCCCATGCCGACAAGGTTCGAGCGATGGATGCGCTCGTAGCTCTCGGCGAGCACCGCGCGGACGCCGAGCAGGGCCGTGCCCTTGGCCGCCCAGTCCCTCGATGAGCCGCTGCCGTATTCACGGCCGCAGATGACGATGAGCGGCACGTTCTCGCGCTGATAGCGCAACGCTGCGTCATAGATGAACATCTCGTCGCCCGACGGCTGGTGTGTGGTGTACGGCCCTTCCTTCTCAGTGAGGGCATTACGCAGCCGGATGTTGCCGAACGTGCCACGCATCATCACGTCGTGATGGCCGCGCCGCGCGCCGTAGCTGTTGAAGTCGAGTGGCGCGACGCCATGTTCCTGGAGCCACTGGCCGGCCGGGCTCCATGCAGGGATCGGGCCGGCTGGGGATATGTGATCGGTCGTGACCGAGTCACCCAGCAATGCCAGGACTCGGGCGCCCTCGATGTCGCGCACGGGCGCGGGCTCGCGGGTGATGCCGTCAAGGAAGGGCGGCCGCGCAACATATGTTGACGCAGGGTCCCAGTCGTAGCGGCTGCTGCCGACCGGCACCGGCAACGCGCGCCACTGCTCGTCGCCGTCGAAGACGGACGCGTAGATCGTCTTGAAGATGTCCGGCGACACTGACTTTGCGATCGTGTCGCGGACCTCCTCCGGGCTGGGCCAGATGTCCGCGAGATAGACCGGTTTGCCGTCACGATCCGTACCCAGGGGCTCGGTGAGCAGGTCCGTCTCGACCGTGCCGGCCAGCGCGAAGGCGACGACCAAGGGCGGCGACGCGAGATACGAGGCGCGCGCCAGCGGATGGATGCGGCCCTCGAAATTGCGGTTGCCTGAGAGGACGGCAGCCACGACCAGCTGATCGCTTTCGATCGCACTGGCAATCTCGGGATCGAGCGGCCCACTGTTGCCGATGCACGTTGTGCAGCCGTAACCCACGACGCCAAAGCCGAGCTGCTCGAGGGGTTCGAGCAGACCCGCCCGGGTGAAGTATTCGGTCACCGCGCGTGAGCCCGGCGCAAGGGAGGTCTTGACCGTCGGGCTGACCCTCAAGCCCTTGGCCACGGCATTCCGGGCGAGCAAGCCAGCGCCGATCATGACCGTGGGATTGCTCGTGTTGGTACACGACGTGATCGCGGCGATCGCGACCGAGCCGTGGTCGATCGAGACCTCCTCTGCGCTGCCCGCCGCGGAAACGACGTGCGGCTTGCGGTCGGCCGTTTGCGGGTATGCCGCGCGGAAGTTGTCGCGCAACTCGGGCAACAAAACCTTGTCCTGCGGCCGGCGCGGGCCGGCGACGGTTGGCTCGATCGTGGCCAGATCCAGCTCGAGGGACTCGTCGAACTCCGGTCCGCTGCCCGTCTCGCGCCAGAAGCCGTTTTCCTTCGCGTAGGCCTCGACCAGGGCAATCCGCTCTTCTGGCCTACCGGTCTGGCGCAGATACGTGATCGTCTGCTCGTCGATCGGGAATAGCGCAGCGGTTGCGCCGTACTCGGGCGACATGTTCGAGATGGTTGCCCGGTCGGCCAAGGCGAGCGAGCCTAGACCGTCGCCGGCGAATTCGACGAATGAGCCGACCACGCCGTGCGTGCGAAGCATGTTCGAGATGACGAGCACGAGGTCAGTCGCGGTCGAGCCACGTGGCAGATCGCCGAAGAGCCGAACACCGATGACGCGTGGCATGGGTTGGTAGAGGGGCTGTCCGAGAAGCACGGCCTCTGCCTCGATGCCGCCGACGCCGTAGCCCAGCACGCCCAGGCCGTTGACCATCGTCGTATGTGAGTCGGTACCCACGAGCGTGTCGGGAAATGCAACTGTCTCGCCGGACTCATCCGCACGATCGACGATCACCTGGGCCAGGTACTCGAGGTTGACCTGGTGGACAATGCCCGTTCCGGGTGGAACGACGCGCAGCCCTGCGAAGGCGCTCTGGGCCCAGCGCAGCAGCTGGTAGCGCTCGCCGTTGCGCTCGTATTCGCGCTCGACGTTGAACGCGAAGGCGTCCGGCGTCCGGAAACGGTCAACCTGGACTGAGTGGTCGATGACCAGATCCGCGGGCACGAGTGGTTCGACCTTGGCCGGATCGCCGCCGATGTCAGCCATCGCATCCCTTAGCGCTGCCAGATCGACCACGGCCGGCACGCCGGTGAAGTCCTGCATCAGCACGCGGGCCGGCATGAACGGGATCTCCGCTTCGATCGCGGCCTTGGGTCGCCACGAAGCCAGCGTCAAGCATTCCTGCTCACGCACTGCGCCACGGCCAGCGTGGCGGAGCGTGTTCTCGAGCAGCACTTTGACCGTCATTGGCATGCGCGCGAGGTCCGTCGCGCCGCTCCGATCGAGCCGGTAGTAGGTGTAGTCGCGATCCGCCACGCGCAGCTTGGAGCGCGCCGAAAACGGATCCGGAATACTGCCTTGGGAAGTCATTTGCGCCAGGCCTCCTGATCCCCGCAAGCGTTTGGCGGGGCTGGGCGGCACCTGGCGGGTGTGCCCGCCGCGGGTCGCGATATGTCGACCGATCGAGTATACGCCTCGGTTGCTAGCCGACAATGCCCCCGATGGCGCCGCACGACACAGAGCATTCCCATGATGAGGAGCATGAGCACGAGAACGGCCGTGAGCACGAGCACGGGCCTGACAGCCACGCTGACGACGGCAAGCCGCGCATCGCCTTCATCGGGGCAGGCCGCGTTGGGACCGCCCTTGGCGCTGCGTT
Organism: Candidatus Limnocylindrales bacterium; assembly: GCA_038320305.1. GTDB lineage: Bacteria > Chloroflexota > Limnocylindria > Limnocylindrales > CSP1-4 > JALYGJ01. The sequence continues at coordinate 8,204 of JBBQEC010000070.1, forward strand.
CGCGCGCGCCGGGTGGCAGGTCGCCGCAGTGGCGAGCAGGGATGAGGAGCGCAGGCGCAGGTTCCAGGAGAAGGTGGCCGGTGCGCGCGCCTTCGTCGATGCCCATGCCGTCCTTGACGAGGCGGAGCTGATCTTCCTGACCGTGCCCGACGATGCCATCGCCGCCGCGGCGGAGAGCCTCGTCATGTACAGCGGTCAGGCACTCGTCCACACATCCGGAGCACTGCCCGCGTCAGTGCTCGCACCGGCGATGGCGGCCGGCACATCCAAGGGCAGCTTCCACCCGCTGGTCTCATTCACGGACGTCGACCGCGCCGTCGCCGACCTTGCCGGAGCGACAGTCGCGCTGGAGGGGGACGCCTCGCTCCTGCCGTTGCTCGCTGACCTTGCAGAGTCGATCGGCGCGCATCCCGTCTTGCTCCCGGAGGGCGCCAAGGCCGCGTATCACGCGGCCGCAATGATGGCCGCGGGCGGTCTCGTGGGCCTGCTCGACGCGATTGCCCAGGTCGCTGTCGTGGCCGGCTTGGACGAACGGACGGCGATGTCCGTGTATGCGCCGCTGGCCCGTCAGGCCCTGGCCAATGCCGAGCGCCTGGGCGTCGACGCCGCCCTCTCAGGTCCGTTCGTGCGCGGCGACGTCGGCACCGTGGCGAGCCACCTGACCGTGATGCGCGAGCTCGCGCCACAAGCCGTGCCTCTCTATATTGAAGTTGCCCGCCGCGAGCTCGCGATCGCGCAGCGAAGAGCCGAGCTCACTCCCGAAGCGGCCGTTGATCTCGAGCGACTCCTTGACGATGCAGGGGATTGATCGGCCGACGTGAGTCGCTAACATTGATCGAGATGCGCATCACTCAGGCCGGCATTCGCAGCAGCTTCCCAGTCACTACGTTTGCCGCTCCCACGACCAATCGACGAGAGTCCCATCTCGGACTGCGGCGGCGGCTCCCTCCGCAGCTGACGTCCCATGCTGCTCCGCTCTCACGCGTGCCGCTCTTGCAGGCACTGCGCTCTGCTGCCCGTGGAGTTGGATCTTCCGGCAGCCCCCGCCCAGAGGACGCCGCCTCTTATTCGCGACGCACTGTCGTGCTTCGCCGCACCGATTCGATGACCTGGTCGCGTCCGGCAGACGGACATGCGCACCGGCCACGATCGCGCAGCGTCGCGCCGTGGCGCGGCTGACCGGCACAGACAAACCGGACTCTGGTCGGCGAGGGAAGACCTCGCGTGCCACTTCCTGTGGCGGGGTAGTCATCCGTAGAGTTGGTGACGGCTCCGAGCTGTGCCTCGGGATGCGTCGACGCGACCGCAACGGCATCTCGTGGACGCTGCCCAAAGGAACGCCGGACGGCGCCGAGACAGTCGAGCAGACCGCTCTGCGTGAAGTGTGGGAGGAGACGGGCCTGGAGGTACGCATCCTGGCGCCGGTCGGGGCGATCGACTACTTCTTCACCCAGTCCGGCGAGCGGATTCACAAGACCGTTCATTTCTTCCTGATGGAGCCGACTGGCGGCGCGCTCGACCAGCACGACCACGAATTCGACGACGTTCAATTCTTTCCAGTCCACGAAGCACTGTCGATGCTGACGTTCGCATCCGAACGTCAGCTGGTCGAGCAGGCACTGTCAGTCGCCGGTATCTGAGGATGTTGCAGACTGCGCTCGTCGAGCGTCACCGTGAGCTGGGCGGACGACTGATCGACTTCGCCGGCTGGGAGATGCCGGTCCAGTACTCGGGCATCCTCGAGGAGCATCGCGCCGTCCGCCAGCGCGTGGGACTGTTCGACCTCTCCCACATGGGCGAGGTTTGGATCAACGGACATGGCGCAGGCACGGGACTCGCTGCTGCCCTCGTCAGCGACCCCCCACGGCTTGCCGAGGGTCGCGCTCACTACAGCATGATCTGCGCGCCGGACGGCGGCATCCTCGATGACCTGATCGTCTACCGGGTGGGTCCGGAGCGATTCATGGTCGTGCCCAATGCGTCCAATCGCGAGGTCGTCGTCGATGAGTTGCGCGGCCGCATCAACGGCCACGACGCGACCCTTGACGATGCGTCGCTGCGGACATCGTTGGTCGCCGTCCAGGGTCCGCGGGCGGCGGAGCTCCTCGGGCCATTGACCAACGTCGACCTCGGGTCGCTGCGCTATTACGCGATCGCCGGAGGCGTCGCCTGCGGCGCGCGAGCGCTCATCGCGCGGACCGGTTACACCGGCGAGGACGGCTTCGAGCTCTTCCTCGACTGGGACGACGCGGTGCC
>JBBQEC010000071.1:0-10428 GCA_038320305.1 Candidatus Limnocylindrales bacterium
TAGCAACCGTTCGTAGTCGGCCTTGCGCGGCTGGAACCAGGCACGTTCGTTATTGAAGGCGAGATCGACGAGGAACTGCATCGCATCGGGCGAGAAGCCCGTGAACGTTTGAGCGGGGGTGGTCACGGCCCGACTCTACGCCCCACATGCACTGGAGTTCGATACCTAACGACCACGCCGTGGCCGGATGCACCACGAGGCGAGCACGACGGCCAACCCAAGGCCCGCGCCGTGGCTGATCGGCACCGCCTGCGGAGCATTTGGCCACGGCGTGTCCGTTAGGCTCCGACGCGCGTGCATCCGGCCGAGTTCGACGCGCGTGCATCCGGCCGAGTTCGACGCGCCGCGGGCTCCAGGGCCCGCGGAAACTGCCTGGCCGCGCCTCCTAGCCGCCGGGCGCCTCGCGGCGACGCACGACGTCTTCGGCCGCGCGAGCTTCAACCTCGAACCTGTTGTCCCGGTAGCGGTCCTGCGTGGCTTTCTTGGCCCGCGACGATTCGCGCGTGTATGCCGCGATGTAGCCCAGGAAGCCGTGCGCGTGCCACTGCCGGACGTGGCACAGCTCGTGGGCCAGCTCCGCGTCGTCCAGGGGCCGCCACGCAAAGATCCAGCGCGCGATCGTGATCGCGAGCCAGTTCTTGAGGATGAAGCGCTGGCCGATCGGCCGTAACCAAGTTTGGACGATAAGTCGGTACGGGAGCGGCGACTCAGGCGATTCGGGCGGCACAGGCGGCGGCATCGATTAGATTGTGCCTCTTCGTCGCTAGACTCGGGCAGCAATGCCAGCCAAGTTTCAAGCGCCGCGTGGCACCCGCGACCTGCTCGCGTCCGAGATGGCCACATTTCGCGCGCTCGAAGACAACGCTCGGCGCCTCGCCACGCTGTATGGCTACCGACCGGTGGAGACACCCATGTTTGAAGACACAAACGTCTTCGAACGCGGCGTGGGCGAGGTCACGGACATCGTCGAGAAGGAGCTTTTCCGCGTCCGCTCGCCCGGTGGCGACGCCGATCGCTGGGCGCTGCGCCCGGAGCCCACGGCCGGCATTGCCCGGGCTTATGTCGAGCACGGCCTGCACACGTTGCCGCAGCCGGTCAAGGTCACGATGTGGGGCCCAATGTTCCGCTACGACCGACCGCAGGCGGGTCGTTATCGGCAGTTCTGGCAGTTCGATGTGGAGGCGATCGGCGATCCCGGCCCGGCCGTCGATGCCGAGATCATCGAGCTTGCCTACCGCTTCATCACCGAGGCGGGCGTCGACAAGCTGGAGCTGCACCTGAATTCGATCGGTGACGAGAACTGCCGACCCGCGTACATCGAGGCGCTCGTCAATTACATGTCCAGCTTTGCCGACGAGCTGCCCGAGCAGGACCGGCACCGCCTCGACAGGAACCCGCTTCGCGTGCTCGACTCGAAGAACCCGCAGACAGTCGGGCGCCTCGTGGACGCGCCGCGCATTGCCGACTACCTGTGCGATGCGTGCCATGCCCACTGGGACGGCCTCCTCGCGCACCTCGCAGTGCTCGAGGTGCCGGTCACGCCCGCGCCACTGCTCGTGCGCGGCCTCGACTACTACACGCGCACAGCGTTCGAGTTCTACCAGCGCGGAGCTGAGGGTCAGCAATCGGCGCTCGGCGGGGGAGGGCGCTACGACGGCCTGATCGAGCTGTTTGGGTCGAAACCGACGCCCGGCATCGGCTTCGGCCTGGGCATTGACCGCATCGCCACCCTCGCCACCAAGGCTCGTGAGATTGCGGCGGCGACACCGCATCCAGTCGCGATCGTCGTCGGTGCCGACCCGGCCGCAACTGCCGCCCGCTTGAAGCTCGCGACTGAGCTGCGCGCCGCCGGCGTGGCAGCTTCCGCCGATCTGGTGCCGCGGACGTTGTCCCGCCAACTCGAGAGGGCGGCGCGCGACGGCGCCCATTTTGCGATTGTCGTCGGCGACGAGCTCGTCCAGGGCGAGGTTCAGCTACGCGATCTTGAAGCCGGCACGCAGCGATTGATCAAGGTCTCCGACCTGGCGCGTGAGCTCCAACGCGCACACGGCAGCCACCGTCACGGCTGAGGCAAGCAAAAGAAGAGGGCGCGGCTCACGCCGCGCCCTCTTGCACATCGAGATGGCCCGCTTTACTGGGCGTAGAACGTGTCGGAGGCTTCGTCGCCGGCCGTCTGGCCGCATGTAACCACGACGCGATCGCCGGGCTTGACGTTCGCAGGATTTTCAAACCGCCCGACGCGACGGAAGTTGAAATTGAAGGTCCCGTCCCGATTTGTCCAGCCCACCCGATTACGCGTTCGGAAGTCCTCGATCAAGGACGTGTTGGACGCGCTCGCCGTCTGCTCGCACTGTCCAGTGACGCGGTCAGTGGAAGCGGTGGCGGTCGCGTCGATTTGCGGCACAACCATTTGACTGTCTGACGCGATGCCCGACTTGATCGTGTCTGTCGGCTCGGCAGCGACTGGATTTCCACCAGAGTCTCGGAACGTTCCCTGGAACCCGCCCGCATATGCCGCGCCCGTGATCAAGGCGGTTCCCTTCAACGTCATGGTGGAGTCGTACAGTCGGACGTAGGTCGTAGCGTTGGCGTCGTAATAGCCGGAAACCTTTGCCGTGCCGACGTTGGCCCGAAGTATCGGCGCGTTCGCGTCGACCTCAACGGTGTCACCGGCCGGCGATCGCCACGTCAGGTAAAAGGGATATCCGGCCGGGATGCCATCGCTCCACGGGACGGCGTGCGACCAGTAGCCGTGGTCTCCGGTTCTGACGCCGTCCTGCCACTGGCACGGCTCAAAGCCGTTCGCGCCCGCACAGTGAACGCGCAGTCCGGATCCGGCGGGAGCGCGGCCGCTCAGGTAGTCATGCACTCGGTTGACGTTCAGCGTCAGGCCAGGAATGGCGAGCGTTTTGCTGTCGGCGTCGACAGTGACCTTCAGTTGGTCCCCAGCAGTAAAGACGTGGCCGCCCGGCGCGCAGAACTCCCACTCGCCGTATTGATCGGTCGTGATCGTCTTCTTGCCGACAAGGTCGCCGTCGGCGTTCCTCCAAACGAGCTTGAATGTGGACTCAGCCGTCCAAGGCGAATAGTCGGTACAGTCGCGCCCCAACGTGACGTGCAACGTGGGTAGCGATGCGGCGGCCACGGTCGCCGGAAGGATCATGCCCAGCGCCATTCCGATCAGGACGAACGTCCCGGCAATGCGAGCGACGACGCGTTTCGATTTCATGCGGAGAACCCCTTCTGTCGTCGGTGCTACTGGCGGTTCAGTCGACGACTTCGCCATTAGACACGTCCAGGCCGGCGACGCACACCGTCTTGCTACCGATGCGGATACCTAATCGAGTCTGGGTACCCGACGGCCGAACTTCGGTCGTCGGCTACGATCCGCGCATGAATGTTGAGGGAGCGCAACTGAACGGGCGGCCGGGGCTGGCGACCGCCTATCGCACGCATACCTGTGGCGAGCTGCGCGCCGTGCAGGTTGGCCAGGCCGTGTCGCTTGCCGGATGGGTGAACCGCCGTCGCGACATGGGCCAGATCATCTTCATTGACCTGCGCGACAGGCACGGCCTGACCCAGGTCGTAGTCGACGCGGCGGACGCTCCGCAGGCGCACGAGATCGCCACGAGCGTGCGCAATGAGTTCGTGCTGCGCGTCGAGGGCACCGTCACAAGGCGTCTTCCGGGAACCGAGAACGCAAAGCTCGCCACGGGCGACATCGAGGTCCGCGCGAGCTCGGTGACCGTCCTCTCGACGGCCAAGCCGCCGCCCTTCCCGATCAACGAATCGGAGGACACCGAGGAGACGCTCCGCCTGAAATATCGCTACCTGGACTTGCGCCGCGAGCAGATCAGCAAACGCATGGTCCTGCGCTCGCGGCTCTTGAAGGCGCTGTCAGAAGTGCATCATGCGAACGGTTTCGTCGAGATCGAGACGCCCATCCTGATCAAGTCGACGCCTGAGGGCGCACGTGACTTCATCGTGCCCTCGCGCTTGCAGCCGGGCAACATCTACGCGCTGCCGCAGTCGCCGCAGCAGCTCAAGCAGCTGCTCATGGTTGCGGGCTTTGACCGCTACTACCAGATCGCTCACTGCATGCGCGACGAGGATGCGCGTGCCGACCGCGGCCCAGAGTTCACGCAGCTCGACATAGAGATGAGCTTCGTCAGCCAGGAAGACGTGATGTCGTTCGTTGAGGGCATGGTCGCCGAAGTGACGCGCCAGGTCGTGCCCGATCGGCCGATTCGTTCGATGCCGTTTCCGCGCTTCTCGTATCGCGAGGCCATCGATCGCTACGGCTCTGACAAGCCTGACGTCCGTTTCGGCATGGAGCTGCACGACCTGGGCGAGATCGTCCAGGGCAGCGACTTCGGCGTCTTCAATTCTGTGCTCGCCGCAGGCGGCCGCGTTGTTGGTCTTGCCGCGCCGGGTCTCGCGACGGCGACGCGTTCGCAGATCAGCGACCTGACCGATATCGCCAAGCGAGCCGGCGCGAAAGGCCTGGTGCACATGGCCGTCGAATCGGAGGGTTCGATCACATCGCCGGTGCTCAAGTTCGTCGGCGAGAGTCGGGCGGAGCAGATCGCAGAGGCCGTCGGCGCGTCTCCCGGTGACCTCGTGCTGATCGTCGCGGACACGGATATTCACGCACAGGAAGCCTTGGGCGACGTTCGCATGGCCCTGCGCGACATGCTCGACCTCATCAAGGACAAGAACGAGCTCTCGTACCTGTGGGTGTACAGCTTCCCGATGTACAAGTGGGACACCGACGGACAGCGTTGGGATGCCACGCACAACCCGTTCAGCGGAGTCAACCCGGAGGACGAGGCCCTGCTGACGACGACGTCCGGTGACCTGTCCAAGCCGTCGCCCTCCGACCCGGCCGGCCAGGCGCGAGCGCTCCAGCACGACCTCGTGCTCAATGGCTGGGAGCTGGGTGGCGGCTCGATCCGAATTCACAAGCACGATCTTCTGGCGCGCTCGTTCCAACTCCAAGGTCACGCGCCCGAGGCCCAGGCGGCCAAGTTCGGCGCGGTGCTCGACGCTTTCGAGTACGGCGCGCCGCCGCACGGTGGCATCGCACTGGGTATCGACCGATGGATCGCGCTGCTGACCAACCAGGAGAACATCCGCGAGGTGCAGGCCTTCCCAAAGACCGGCAGCGGCTCGGATCTGATGCTGGGTGCGCCCTCGCCGGTCGAGGCGCCGCAGCTGACCGAGCTGGGCTTGCAGCTCGCCCCGCCGAAGACCACGGCCTGATCCGACTAAACCTCCTGCAGGCTGGTAACTGCGGCGCCTACTGGCACTATCCATAATTCCACTCGGATGTACCTACCGAATGGCGACGCGCGGGCTAGCTGCGGGCTGAAACGAGCACGACTGAGCTTGAGAGCGCAAGTTCGAGGCCGCTCGAGAAGGAGGACGGCCGCCGCGAGCCGTTGAATGCGGCGAGTTACGGATAGTGCCTGTAGGAGGGCGTTAGTCGCTCTCGTCTGAGGCTTGGCCGTACGGCGCCAGCGACGGTCCACCCAAGGGCGTGTCGTCGGGCATCTCGGCGGCAGCGGCTCCCCATTCGGGTGCCGCGCCACCAACCGGCTCGGGCGGCGCCTCGTAGGCGGGCAACTGGTCGAAGGGCGTGCCAATGTCGTGCGTCGTGCCCGGATCGCCGGTGTCGATGAAGACCTGGGCAGCACCACTCGCCACCAGTTCGTCAATCAACGCATCAGGCATTCGATCGGCCGCGAGCGCCGCGAACGCCGGCAGCGATTTGATCGGGATCAAAACCGGCCACCCGGCCTCGCCTCCGTAGCGCGGCCGCAGTACGGCCTCTCGATGAAAGCCGTGCGCCTCAATGAGCGTTGTCACGGTCTCGGCATCGACCCACACGGAACGCCCCGGCCAAACGAGTGCCGCGTCTGTCTCAGTCACGCGCTCAAGCGCGACCGTGATGCCACGGACGATCTGCCCGACAGGGCCTTTCTCGATTGGCGCGGGCTCGGCCAGGATGGCGGATGAGCCCGCGAGGGTCTCGGCGATGGCACCTTCGGGGTCAACGGCGACAACCACGATTGGTGTCGCGCCGCCGGCCCAGGCGTTTTCGACCTCGCGCCGCGCCGCGCTGCGACCCGCCGCATCGGCGAGCGCGCCCTCGTGACGCGAGAAAAGGATTACGGCAGCGACGGTCACTCTCGGCATCCTAGCGCGAGAAGGTCGGAATCGGTCTTTCGTGAGACAATCGGTGCTCCCATGACAAGTCCCGCGCCAGCGATTTCGCCTGCCCCTGTTGCCGACCCGGCCAACGGTTTGGGCACTGCCGTGCGCACGGACCTGCGCAACATGGCGATTGTCGCCCACGTCGACCACGGCAAGACCACGCTCGTGGATGCGATGCTCCGTCAGTCGGGCGTCTTCCGCGCCAACGAGCTGCTCGTGGATCGGGTAATGGACTCGATGGATCTCGAGCGCGAGAAGGGCATCACGATTCTCGCCAAGCAGACGACCGTCGAGTACCACCCCACGAATGACATCAACCACGCGATCCGATTGAACATTGTCGACACGCCCGGCCACGCCGATTTTGGCGGCGAGGTTGAGAGGACGCTGCTCATGGTCGATGCGATCCTGCTGCTCGTCGACGCGGCCGAAGGGCCACTGCCTCAGACGCGCTACGTGCTTCAGAAGGCGCTCGCACGCGAGTTGCCAGTTGTGGTCGCGGTCAACAAGATCGATCGCGGCGACGCGCGCCCGTCGGAGGTCCTCGACGCGATCTACGAGCTGTTCATCGACCTCAATGCAAGCGCCGAGCAGCTCGACTTCCCTGTGCTGTACACGAACGCCAAGCTGGGTACGGCGACGACCGATCTCAGCCAGCCCGGCACTGACCTGCGGCCGCTCTTCGACCAGCTCGTAACGACGACACCGCCGCCGACATACACCCCGGGCCACCCGCTTCAGCTGTTGGTGACCAACCTTTCGGCCAACGACTACGTGGGGCGAATGGCCGTCGGCCGAATCTGGAACGGCACTCTGCGCATGGGTCAGCGCATCGCCGTGGTTCGCGACGAGGCGGATACGACCGACGGCACGGTCGAGCCCGGCCGGACGACTACGCTCACCGGCTCCGTCACCAGCCTGACGACTGCCAAGGGCATTGAACGCGTCGAGATCAGCGAGGCCGGTCCGGGCGAGATCGTGGCAGTTGCGGGCCTGCCCGACGTGACGATCGGCGACACGATCACCGACCCTGCGTATCCCCGCCCGATGCCCCGACTCGATCTGGACGAGCCGACCCTGAGCATGACCTTCGGCGTGAACACCTCGCCGTTGGGCGGCCGAGACGGCAAGTACGTGACCAGCCGCCAGATCAAGGATCGCCTCGACCGCGAAGTGCTCGGCAACGTCTCGATCGAAGTCATGCCCACGCCCTCGCCCGACACCTTCGAGGTCAGGGGTCGTGGCGAGCTCCAGCTGGCCGTGCTGATCGAACAGATGCGCCGCGAGGGATTCGAGCTCCAGGTTTCGCGCCCAGAGGTCCTGCTTCGCGAGGTCGACGGCGAAACGCGCGAGCCGTACGAACGGATAACGATCGATATCCCGCCCGAGTTCATCGGCCCCGTATCGCAGTCCCTTGCGGAGCGCAAGGCGAAGATGGAGCTCATGTCGACGGACGCCGACGGTCGCACGCGGATTGAGTTCATCATTCCCACCCGTGGCCTGGTCGGATATCGCGGCCAGTTGCTGACGGAAACGCGCGGCACGGCACTGCTGCACCAGATCGGCGCAGGTTATGGACCCTGGGCGGGCGAGGTCACCCACCGCACGTCGGGTGTCCTCGTCAGCGATCGATCGGGCGAGTCAAACGCATATGGCCTGTTCAACCTCCAGGAGCGCTCGGCCCTGCTGATCGGATCCGGAGAGCAGGTCTACGAGGGCATGATCGTGGGCGAGAACGCGCGATCGAACGACATGGACGTCAACCCGACGAAAGAAAAGAAGCTGACCAACATCCGCACTCACTCGCACGACGAGTCACTGCGGCTGACTCCGCCGCCGCCACTGACGCTTGAGTCGGCAATCGAGTTCATCGGTTCCGACGAGCTGGTCGAGGTGACGCCGACCAACCTGCGCCTGCGCAAGCGGATCCTGTCGCAACATGGCCGCCGACGTGAGGCGGGACGCGACTACGACGCCCGGCGAGCCGCCGAAAGGTCGGAGTCCGAGGCTCCTTAGTCCGTTCGTTCCGGCCGACCGGTCTGTTCGGTCTGGTGCACTCAGGTTAGGTGGCGCGTAACTTCCGGTCGGTGCTCGCCGTCTATCCCTTTGAAGTGGCGCAGTAGGGGAACGTCCCATTCAATTCATCGGCCGTCTCCTTGTTGGAGCAATGGCGCTTTTGGCGCTGCTGAGCATTCCCGCGCTGGCCGCGGATCGGACCGCTCACGTCACCCAGCGGCCGGACGAGATCGTGATCATGGTCGACGACCTTGGCGCGATCGATAACCGCATCCTGGATCGACTGCCGAACATCAAGGCGCTTTTCCTCAAGCAGGGCCTTCAGTTCGACAAGACATATTCCGAGACGCCGCTGTGCTGCCCCGGACGTGCCTCCTTTCTGACGGGGCAGCACACCGCGCACCACGGCGTGGTTGTCAACGACGCACGACTGCTCGACCCCAGCCACACTATCGCGACCGCGCTTCATGACGATGGCTATTACACGATGATGGCCGGCAAGTACCTCAACGGTGCGCCACTGCTGGCCGACCACATGCCGCCCGGCTGGGACCACGTCGCGATGCTCAACGACTGGTCCACGAGCCAGTCGAGCGACTGGTGGGTTGATGACCTGCCCGCCGTCGCCGGCTACTTCGACCGCTACATCGACCAGACCGCAACCGCGTGGCTCGCCCAGGCGCCCGCCGACAAGCCGCTGTTCATGTGGATCGCCCCGCACGCCCCGCATAAGTCGGCGTCCTCGACGAAGGATTGGGAACCTGACATCGAGTCGCAGTACATGGGTGATCCGCGCTGCGCGGGGATCAAGCCGTGGCGGCCGCCGAACTACGCGGTACCGAACCTGCCAGCGGGCTACCCGCTCGACGACATCTGTCGCTCGATGCTGACAGTCGATGACATGGTCGGGCACCTGCGCGACGCGGCCGCTGCAGAGGGCAGGAATCCAGTATGGGTGCTGATGTCCGACAACGGCATGGCGTGGGGCGCCGATGGCTACCTGCTCAAGAACGTCCCCCAGGCTGATGGTCTGCCGTACTACATGACCGGACCCGGCATCGACCACGGTAAGACGGACGCACTCATCTCGAACATCGATATCGGACCCACGCTGGCCGATCTGGCCGGTACGACGATGCCCAAGGCCGATGGCAAGAGCTTCGTCAAGGCACTCGACGGCCACAGCAGTGCACGTAAGGCATTGCTCGAGGACCATCCGGTTGGCGGCCCGACCGGTGAAGGTGACGTCGCCAGCGGGCCATGGTGGGGCGTGCGTACGCCGCGCTGGCACCTGGTTGTCTGGAACGGCGTCTCCCTGTACGACACCGTCGCCGATCCGTGGGAGATGGACAACGTGGCCGGAGAGCACATGGACGTCGTCGTCCAGCTCGCGGACATTTTCAACCGACCAATTGCTATCGAGCCTTCGCCCAGTCCGACCCTGCCGCCCACCAGCACGCCGCCGACAAGCCCGCCGCCGACCGACGCGCAGACAGCTCAGCCCACCGATCAGCCGACCAATTCGCCGTCCCCCACCGCGAGCCCCAGCGGCAGTCCATACGCGACCGAGGGAGCCGGCCAGAGCGTCGTTCCCTCGTCCGTGCCGAGCCGCAGCCCGCATCCGCGAACCGCGCCGTCCGCTTCTCCAGCGCCGGACGCCGCCAGTGGAGCGGTCGGTGGCGACGACAGCTCGCGCACGAGCGGCAACATTGATCTCGGTCCAGCGTTGCTGATCGGGCTGGTTGCATTGTTGGTCGCGGTCGGAGTGATCGTTCTACGGCCGAGGCTTTGACCCGGCTCGAGGTAGTCCGCCGCGGGCCAATGTCCCGCGTAACATTGGCCTCGATGGCCATCTATCTGGATCACGCTGCGACCACGCCGCTGCGGCGCGAGGCGCTCGACGCGATGATGCCGCTGCTGACGGACGACTTTGGCAACCCGTCGTCGGTTCATGGCTACGGGCGCCGAGCGCGGGCCGCGCTTGACGATGCCCGGGACTCCGTTGCGCACAACCTGAACGCGGAGCCGCGCGAGGTCGTGTTCACGGCTGGTGGGACGGAGGCGATCAACTTCGCGCTCAAGGGTGCCGCCTGGGCCGGCAAGGCGCGCGGCCACCGGGTCGTGACCAGCGCGGTCGAGCACCATGCGGTCCTGAACTCGCTGCACCACCTCGAGAAGTTTGGATTCGAGCTCGTC
>JBBQEC010000072.1:0-10400 GCA_038320305.1 Candidatus Limnocylindrales bacterium
TCTTCTGCAGGCACCGCCACCATCGGTCGAGCTAATCAAGCCCAAGCGCAAGCCGCGCTGGGATCAGGAGCGGGGTTCGGGCGACGAATAGGACGCTCGCCAGTCCCCGGTCGGAGCCAGGAGGAGAACCAGGCATGACGATGACGGGGACCGGCAAGCCGTCGGCAGCTGAGGGCAACGGCGTGGAGCACGTGGCGGACAAGGCCAGCACTGAAAGGTCGCGGGCCGTGGACGCCGCGATCCTTTCGATCGAGAAGCAGTTCGGTCGCGGCTCGATCATGAAGCTCGGCTCGTCTGAGAGGCAGGCCGTTGATTCGATTCCCACTGGCTCAATCGCGCTCGATCTGGCCATCGGCGTGGGCGGCATCCCGCGCGGCCGAATCACGGAGATCTTTGGTCCCGAGTCGTCGGGCAAGACCACTCTGTGCCAGCACGTATTGGCGGAAGCACAGAAGCGCGGCGGTGTGGTCGCGTTCATCGACGTCGAGCATGCCTTGGATCCGGGCTATGCGCGCGCCTGTGGTGTCAATGTCGACGAGCAGCTCGTCAGCCAGCCTGACACCGGTGAGCAGGCGCTTGAGATCACGGAGACGCTCATCCGGTCGGGCGGCGTGGACTGCGTCGTCGTCGATTCGGTCGCCGCGCTCGTACCGCGCGCCGAGATCGAGGGCGAGATGGGTGACTCGTCCATGGGCATGCAGGCCCGACTGATGAGCCAGGCGCTGCGCAAGCTGACCGGTGCCGTCAGCCGATCAAACACCGCTCTCGTCTTCACGAACCAGCTGCGCGAGAAGATCGGCGTTATGTTCGGCAACCCGGAAACCACGCCCGGTGGCCGCGCGATGAAGTTCTACGCCAGCGTCCGGCTGGACATACGGCGCATCGAGACGATCAAGAGCGGCACTGACTCGATCGGCAGCCGCGTGCGCGTCAAGGTCGTCAAGAACAAGGTCGCCGCACCGTTCCGCGTCGCCGAGTTTGACGTCATGTACGGCGAGGGCATCTCGCGCGAGGGCGGACTGCTCGACGTGGGTGTCGCCTCGGACGTCGTTACCAAGACCGGTGCATGGTTCACGTACGGAGAGCTGCGTCTCGGCCAGGGTCGGGAACAGGCGAAGGAATTCCTGCGGGCAAACCTGGATGTCACTCAGCGACTCGAGACGGAGATTCGCGGAAAAGTCGCCACGATTACGGTCCCCGTTGAAGGCATTTCAGAGGCCGAGTAGAGGCTGGCTGATGCGGGTCGGCTGCGGCGTTGCCCGCTACGTTTCGTCGCTCACGCACATTCAGTGCGCTCGCGCCGAAGCTTCGCAGGCGCCTTGCATCCGGCCCACCTGAGCCAGCCTTTAGGTGTGCCAGTCCGCTGTTCGCATCTTGGCGGCGCGGTGACACAGCGAGTGATGATGTGGCTCGGGCGTAACTGACGGGTGGCTAGAAGGAGGACGCCGGAGGCTGCGGCGGCGCGGCGGGAGTTGCGGGGACAGCTGACAGAGGCTGGTCCCGTTATGGACGCAGCGGTAGCGCTTCTTGCGATACGGTCGAGGTCTGTCGCGGAGACGAGCGAGCGGCTGGTTCGGCAGGGCTATCCGGGGCCGCTCGTTGAGGGCGTCGTCACTCGTCTGATCGAGATGAACTACCTCGACGACCAAGACTTCGCCCGCGCCTGGGTCGAGAGCCGTGATCGGGCACGACCCAGAGGTACTCAGGGACTGCGCCGGGAGCTGGCACTCAAAGGGGTCCCGCGCGAAATCGTCGACAGCGTCATTGCAGAGCGCGCAGAGAGCGCGGCAGGGGAGGATCCCGATCTCGCGGCGGCCTCCGCACTTCTCCAGCGGAAACGCGCGTCGCTCGAACGTGAGCCAGACGTCAGGAAGCGGCAACAGAAGTCATACGCGCTGCTCGCGCGCAACGGGTTCGATCCCGACACGTGCCGCCAGGCCGTCAACGCAGGGCTGAGTCACGAATGAGAAGCAAGCCGTGGGCACTGTTCGCGGTCTACCTGGCGGTGCTCCTGGTTCTGACGTTCTTTCCTTTCGTCGGACTTCATGGCACGGACCCGGTCGACCTTCGGTTGCAGGCATTTCGAACGGTCAACTTCGCGCTCAAGAAAGGTCTCTCGTCGCGCGAGTTCATCGTGCTGATGGGCAATATCGCGGCGTTCGTGCCGCTCGGGCTGCTGTTGCCCGTGCTGACAGGGCGGCGCTCGTTGGTGCTCGTCCTGCTCGCAGGGTTCGCGCTGTCATTTGCCATTGAAACCGGCCAGCTCGCCATCTCAATCGCCCTTGGCTTTGCCTATCGGACGGCTGACATCGATGACGTGATCGTGAATGTGGCGGGCGCTGCCCTCGGCTACGCGCTCTACGTCGTGGTGACGTCCATCAGAACGCGTAGTGCAGGTGCCTCGAACAGCGGCGGATAATCCATAGATGTCCGCCGCACGTGCCAAGAAAGAGAAGCCAGCGCCAGGACCTGACGATCTCGTACGGGCATCGGCTGGCTCCTATCGAACGGGAGACGGCCGTTTCGAAGTCCAGAAGTCGGATGTGGGCTGGTACATCGTCGACACCGCCCAGGCGAATGAGTTCGGCCAACAGCTGATTCACGGACCGGTGCCGACATTGGATGGAGTCCGGATCGCCATTCCCGGCGCGCGCGATATCAAGCCGCTGCTCAGGACGCGTGCACCAAGCTCGGCCAAGAAGGGCGCGGCCGTTGGCAAGTCTCAGACGAAGAGCAAGCCGGACGCTTAGCCGGCGCCTCACGAACCAGCCGGGCAGCGCGAGCCACTCCCGCCACCAGCACCACTCCCGCCACTAGCGCCACCCAGCTGGATTGAACAGCTGCCGCGCGCCGAGGCCGCGTCTGCCCGTCGACTGATCAGGGCGCTCGAAAAGGAAGGCGTCGCGGACGCTGATGGGCTCGTACGACGTCAGCGCGACGGCGACGAGCCCATCATTGCAACCAGGATCGTGGAACATCGCCTCCGCGCCCTCATTGACGAACAACCAGAGGTGGACCGTGAGCACGCGGAGAAACTCGTCCGTGCAGCTACGAAGATATTGACGCAAGCGGGAGCGGCCAATTTGTCGCCGCTTCCGCGCTGGGCGCTTGTCGAGGTCGTGGACGACGACGAGCCTCCAACGCGGCGGATGACTCCTCGACTCTGAATGCTGCTGACTATCTACGGAGTGGGCAGCGAGAAGGCATAGAAGGTCCCTCCGTTTGAAGCCACATAGACCTGACCGTGGGCAACCGCAGGCGATGAATTCACCATGCTGCCCAGGAAATCGGATCGCCAGATTGCCTTACACGTTCTGCCGTCCGTTGCGCAGTTCGCGTCGAAGGCCATCAGACGGCCGTGGGATTGGTTCAGGCCTTGCGTGCCGATGTACAGCACACCGTTGGCAACAGCCGGGGAGGACGCATAGTTGCCACCTGCGGGGTGACGGCCGGAGCGCCACAAGGGCCGGCAGTGCTGACCACTGCTGATGCAGCCAACGGAGAAGGCGTATACGCGCCGCCCGCTGGCGAAGTAGACAGTTGTGTCGGTAGCTGCGGGCGAAGAGTGCGTGTGACCTTGCAGCTGCTGACTCCACATGGGACTGCATGTCCCGCCACCGGATGAGCAGTTTGTGCCGAAGGCGAATGCGAGACCTTCCTTATTGACGATGTAAACAACGCCGTTGGCGACAGCAGGTGACGCCTCGACCTGATCGGCGATGTGCAGGTCGGCTACCCATGTGGGCGAGCATGTCGCGCCGCCTGTGCCACAGCGAGCTGGGAACGCTTCGAGCATCCCGTCCGCGGTTACGGCGTAGACCGCGCCCTTCGTAACTGCCGGCGATGAATACGACAACCCGTTTGTGCTGGTGACCCAGTCTGGAGCGCACGTGGTGCCGTTCTGAAGGCATCGTGCTGTGTCGTAAGCCTGGATCTGTCCACCTGTGGTGGCGACGTAGACCCATCCATTGGCGAAAGTCGGCGACGTGTAAGCGTTGCCTGCACTCGTTCCCATCCATACGGGCGAGCAGGTCTCGCCGTCAGCGCGGCAGCCAACTTTGAACGCGTAAAGGCCGCCGTCGCTCTGCATGTAGACATATCCGCCGCCGACAGCCGGCGAGGCCCAGTCTGGGTAACCCGTGCCGCCGTGCCAGAGCAGATCACAGCTTCCACCGGTTGCGCAATCGGGGCCGTACGCGCCCAGGTCGGCGTCGCCGTTGTAGACGACGCCGTTGGCAACGGCAGGCGATGAATTGAATCCGCCACGCACGCTCCAGCGAAGTTGCAGCGAGCCTACGTTCGATGTGGAGAGGATGGATTCAGACGAGTTCCAACCCCGGTGGTCTGCCGAGCCACGAAATTGTCGCCAGTCAGCCTGCTGAGACTCGTTGGCGAACGTTGGTACGTCGCTGCGCGCAGCGACCGGCCCAGCG
The DNA here is from genome assembly GCA_038320305.1 of Candidatus Limnocylindrales bacterium. Taxonomy (GTDB): domain Bacteria; phylum Chloroflexota; class Limnocylindria; order Limnocylindrales; family CSP1-4; genus JALYGJ01. The sequence continues at coordinate 4,434 of JBBQEC010000072.1, forward strand.
CTGATGATGAAAACGCTCGCGAGAGTCGCCGCGACCGTGACAACACCCCAAAAACCTTTGCCGAGCATGTGTCGGCCTCCTTCCCATCCCCGTGGACGGTCACATGACGGCGTTCACAGCGGGGATGCCCTGAAGTGGACACCGCCAATGCCACCACACGCAACCGCACGGCCACTGAACCGCATACGTACCGCGTGCCCAGTATGTCGCGCCGTGTTCTCGGTGCGGACGGGAAGACGGTTGACCAGCGGACAACGGCCACCCTTATAAGTGAGCGAGGAGGGTTTGACCAAGATTTCTAAACCGGCGTAGCCTTCCGGGCAGATTTAAAGAAGCCTTCTCCTCTCCAACGGCAGGGCTGCCCAGCCAGCGGCCGGAGACGGCGAAATTAGAGGTTGTTCCGCTGCCCAGCGGGACGGGTCGGGTGCTGGTGCGCCGCCGGCAGGGAGGCCGGCCGAGCCGCGTGGCACCCAACGAACCTGATGAAATCCTTCCAGTTTGGGGCTGGATGGGAGGCAAATATGAGTGATCCCGTCGTGCTGGCGGTGGTGGCCGTAGTAGCCATCGCTGCCGGTATTGCTATTGGATTTGTGATGAGGTCAATGGTGGCCTCGCAGGCCATCCGTGCTGCGCAGGAGAAAGCCGGACGGATCGTCGCGGAGGCGCGGACTCAGCAAAAGGACCTGATCCTGCAGGCCAAGGACGAGCAGGTGAAGCTCTCGCGACAGTCCGACGATGAAGCACGTGCCAAGCGCCAGGAACTTTCCAACCTCGAAGGCCGCTTGCTCCAGCGCGACGAGCAACTCGATCAGCGCGGTGACCTCCTCGCAGAGCGCGATGGCAAGCTGATTGCACGTGAGCGCGAGCTCGACCAGGCCAAGGAAGATCTGACCCACACTCGCCAGGAACAGATCGTGGCACTCGAGCGTGTCAGCCAGATGTCCCAGGACGAGGCCAAGCAGGTGCTCATCGAACAGGTGCGTGGCGAGGCCGAGCAGGACGCTGTGCGGATTGCTCGTTCGATCGAACGCAGGGCGCGTGAGGAAGCCGATGACAAGGCGCGCGACGTGGTCGTCACGGCCATCCAGCGCGTCATGGTCGATCACACCGCGGAGATGACCGTCTCCGCCGTGCAGCTCCCCTCGGAAGAGATGAAGGGCCGCATCATCGGCCGTGAAGGACGCAACATCCGTGCCCTCGAACAGGCCACAGGCGTTGACCTCATCATCGACGACACTCCAGAGACAGTCCTCATCAGCGGCTTCGACCCGGTCAGGCGCGAGATCGCGCGTCTGGCTCTGACGAAGCTCATCCAGGACGGACGCATCCACCCAGGGCGCATCGAGGAGGTAGTCGCCAAGGCCCGTGCCGAGGTCGAGCTGGTCATGCGTCAGGCGGGCGAGGCCGCCGCTTACGAAACCGGCGTGCCCGGACTTCCAGCAGAGCTCATCAAGCTCCTCGGCCGGCTCAAGTACCGCACGAGCTACGGTCAGAACGTGCTCAGGCACTCGATCGAGACGTCGAGCCTGGCCGGCGTGATTGCCGGCGAGACCGGCGCAGACATGATGATCGCCAAGATGGGTGGCCTGCTGCACGACATAGGCAAGGCGGTCGATCACGAAGTCGAAGGCCCGCACGCGGCAATCGGTGCCCAGATCGCTCAGCGCAACAACCTGCCAATGAAGGTCATCAATGCCATCGCGGCGCACCACCAGGAGGTGGAGTACGCGTGCGTGGAGGCCCCGATAGTGCAGATCTCGGACGCGATCAGCGCATCGCGGCCAGGCGCCCGAGGCGAGTCATCGGAGACTTATCTCAAGCGACTCGAGGAGCTCCAGGCGATCGCCGAGAGCTTCGACGGTGTCGAGAAGTCATTCGCCGTTCAGGCTGGACGCGAGGTGCGCATCCTCGTTCGGCCCGAGGAGATAGACGATCTCGCCTCGACGCGGCTGGCACGTGACATCGTGCGCAAGATCGAGGAGACGCTGACCTATCCCGGTCAGATCAAGGTGACGGTAATCCGCGAGACGCGCGCGGTGGAGTACGCCAAGTGACCGGCACGATGGCGCACAGTGTCGCGTCATGCATCATCCACGCGGGAGAACGACCCTAGCCACTCGCGCTGCACGTAGCGATCGAGTGATCGCGGCCGGTCATGGCCATACCGGCGAGTGGGAGAGGCGGGTGCTACGCTCCGGACCCCGTCGCGACGACTACGCGTTCACGCGCCGTGCTTCCAACCGCGCGGCTGGTCCGAGAGTGGAGCTGAGAACCGAGCCTTGCCTGCCGATGTGCTAGCCGCCGATCGCCTGCCGATCGTGCCTGAACGCCCGTCCGCGGGCACGGTGCGCGTCTTGATGATCGGCGACGTCATCGGCAAACCCGGCCGCATCGCGGTCGAGGATGTGCTGCCGCGCCTGCGCGAGGAACGCTCGATCGACCTCGTCACGGCCAACGGCGAGAACCTGGCCGGTGGCATGGGCCTCACCGTTTCGACCGCCGCGGGGCTGTTCGACGCCGGCGTCGACGTGATCACGAGCGGCAACCACATCTGGGACAAGCGCGAGATTTACGCGGAGCTCGACCGGGAGGAGCGCATCCTGCGCCCGATCAACTACGGCGAGACCGGTGTCCCCGGCCGTGGCTGGGGCGTCTTTCATGCCCATGACGGGACTGAAGTCGCAGTAATCAACGCCCAGGGCCGGACGTACATGGCCCAGATCGAGAACCCTTTCACCATGCTCGACGCGCTGCTCGAGGGCGGCGCAACGGAGTTGCCACCCGTCCGCCTCGTGGACTTCCACTGCGAGCTTACGAGCGAGAAGAATGCGTTCGGCATCTATCTCGACGGCCGTGTCAGCGTCGTGTGCGGGACCCACACGCACGTGGCCACGGCCGATGAGCGGATCCTGCCGAAGGGGACGGCGTATCTCACGGACATCGGCATGACCGGCCCGCTGTACAGCGTGATCGGCTTCAATCCGGACACGGTCTTGCCGCGCTTCATCAATGCCTTGCCGACGCGCTTCGAGGTGGGCAGCGGCCCCGTGCTGTTCAATGCCATCCAGATCGACATCGACACGACAACGGGCCGCGCGCTGAACGTTTCGCGGTTCAGCCACGTGGTCGAGGAGCGCGCGTGAGCCGAGACGTCCAGAGCCGCTTCATCGAGCCACAGCCGACTGCGGGTTGGCCCGCGAATCACGTCGATCTGCACTGCCACACGAACAAGTCGGACGGGGTGCTATCGCCTGAAGAGCTGTACGCGGCGATGGCCGAATCGGGCATCCAGGTCGCCGCTATCAGTGATCACGACACGCTCGCCGGCTACCGCACGCTCCGCGCAGCGGGCTCCACAGGTGGCAGCCGCGGCCCGCAGCTCATTCCCGCGGTCGAGATCAACAGCATCGCCGACCGTGCCCTGATCGAGCTCGGCGTTGAGCTTGAGGAGGGCGAGCTGCACATCCTGGGCTACGGAGTTGACGCGGACAACCCGGCTTTCGAGGAAAAGCTCGCCGGTCAGCGCAACGCGCGCATGGAGCGCCTGCACATGATCATCGACCGGTTGCGCGAGCTGAACTTGCCTATCGACGAGCAGATCGGCCCGGCTCTGGCGAGCGAGGAAGCCGTTGGCCGGCCGCACATCGCCCGAGCCATGGTCGCGGCGGGACACGTGGCCACTGTCCAGGAGGCGTTCGACAAGTGGATCGACCGTAACGGTCCTGCGTACGTGGCACGCCAGGGGATGAAATCGCGCGAGGCGATCGACGCGATCCTTGACGCACACGGCATCCCGGTTCTGGCCCATTACCCGGCCGCACCCGAGCAACCCACGTTGATTGAGCTCATCACCGGCTGGGGCATCCGCGGCCTGGAGGTCTACTACCGACGCTTCACGGGCGAGACGATCGCCGCGATGGAAGAGCTCGCCGGAGAGACGGGCCTGCTTGCCACGGGCGGCAGCGACTACCACGGCGATACCGGCTCCTATGCGGACGCGATGCGGACGACATACGTGCCGCGCGCGATGGCTGACAAGCTTCTGGCTGCCATAGACGAGACAGCGGCGGCCGAGACCGGGCTCGACTGACATGGCGACCCGCATGCTGCCGGTATTCGACGCACGGCCAGCGATGCCAGCGGCGACGTTGCCGCAGGTTCCCGAAGACCTGGTCGAGTTCACTACCGATGATGTGGCCTTGCCGCGCTTCCACGTTTGGACGCTGGGCTGCCAGATGAACCACTCCGATTCGGAGGAGATGGCCGGGGCGCTGTCCGCGGCGGGGTGCTCCGAAGCTCTAAATCTGGAGTCGGCCGATTTGATCGTCATCAACTCATGCGCGATTCGCGAGTCGGCCGAGCAAAAGGTGATCGGTCGAATGGGTCATCTCGGGCGACTGCGTCAGGACAACCCAGCACTGCGCGTCGTGCTCACCGGCTGCTCGGTCCGGACCGACAACGTCAACATCCTGCACAAGCGCTATCCGCAGGTGGACCTGTTCCTGCGGCCGGACGAGGAACCCGAACTGACAGCTCGCCTGGGGTTGGCCGGCGCAACGTCTCCGGGACGGATGACGGAGCACGTCCAGCGCAACAGCAATATCTCGGCGTGGCTGCCGATCATCTACGGCTGTGACAAGACGTGCACCTATTGCATCGTGCCGTTTTCGCGTGGACCGGAGCGCAGTCGGCCGTTCGACGAGGTTCTCGACGAGGCGCGCTCCCTGGCTGCGGCCGGCTACACGGAGATGACTTTGCTCGGCCAGAACGTCAACTCCTACGGCCACGATCTGCCCGTCGAGCCGCGTTTCGGCCACATCCGCCGGGCACGGGATCTGGGACGCAACCTGGACCTCAACGGGCGCCCGGACATCGCGGAGCTGCTGCGTGAAATCGATTCGTTGCGCACCGCAGACGGCGTGCGTGCCATCTCACGCGTTCGGTTCGTCACCTCGCATCCGTGGGATCTGTCAGATCGGTTGATCGGCGCGATGGCTGAGTCGGCCTCTGTGTGCGAGCACCTGCACCTGCCCGTTCAATCGGGTGACGATGCCGTCCTGCGCCGCATGGGTCGTCAGTACACGATCGACGCGTACCTTGGCCTCGTCGAAAAGCTGCGCGCTGCGGTGCCCGGCATCAGCCTGACGACGGACGTGATCGTGGGTTTCTGCGGTGAGACAGAGACACAGTTCGAGAACACGCTCGCGCTGCTGCGCGAAGTCCGCTTCGAGACGGTCTTTGCCGCCGCGTTTTCCGTGCGGCCCGGCACGCCCGCGGCAAGACTCGAGGACGACGTGCCACGCGCGGAGAAGAAGCGCCGACTGCAAGCTCTGCTCGATCTCCAGGAGGGCATCGGCCGAGAGGTCAACGAGACCTGGGTGGGGCGAACGACAGAGGTGCTCGTAGATCAGCAGCGGCCGCCCTCGAGTCACGCAGGCGCGCCTTCCGATCCAGACAGCGTCCGGCTCGCCGGCCGCAACCGCAACAACAAGCTTGTCCACTTCGACGGCCGACCAGAGATGATTGGTCAGCTGGTCAGCGTCCGGATTGACCATTCGGGTCCGTATTCGCTGGTGGGCTCGCTCAACGTCTGACGTGACGCGGCCGCCGCTGATCGTCATCGCCGGCGCCACGGCAACGGGCAAGACAGGTCTCTCGCTCGAACTCGCCGAGCGAATTCAGGGCGCCGAGATCGTCAGCGCCGACTCGCGGCAGGTCTACCGCGGCATGGATATCGGCACGGCCAAGGTCACAGCCGCTGAGCGTGCGCGAGTGCCACACCACGGACTGGACCTCGTCGATCCCGATCAACCGTTCACCGCGGCCGACTACCAGCTGGCGGCCTTCGACGCATTGGAGGCAATCGCCGCTCGGGGAGGTGTAGCGCTGCTCGTCGGGGGCACGGGGCTCTACCTGCGCGCTGTAGGACGCGGGGTGCCACTGACAGAGACGGGCCGCGACGAAGCG
>JBBQEC010000073.1:0-10399 GCA_038320305.1 Candidatus Limnocylindrales bacterium
ATCGCCGAGCGGGGCACGGCGGTCTGTGCCGAGGCGACGCGGCGGGGGATCGAGATCGACATGCCGGTCGATGCCGTCGGTCTGCACCTGCGACACCTTGCCAGCTACGCCATTCTTCCCGATGCCGTCCTCGTCACCACCGACGTGCCGACGTCGCTCGTTCGCTCACTGCGCGCCGAGCTGAAGCGGCTGCGCCCCGAGGTGGTTGTCCTTACTGCGAACGCCGACCGAGGAATCTCGGCCGACGAGGAGAACAATCGCCGGGACCGATGACGGGCCGGTGACGGACCGATGAATGTCTGACGACGTTGAGACCAAACCGGCAAGAAGAAGGGCCACATCGTCGGATCCTGCTGCCAGCACGTTTGCCAGCACGGATGGCAGGTGTCCGTCCAGGGAATGTGGATCAGGATCGCCACTATCGGAACGGCAGGATTCAGCTCCTGACGCACGGATGGTGAATTTCCATGGACCACGGGGATGGTCACCGAGGTTGACACGGTGGACGCTGTGCGGATAGGATACAGGCGATGACAGTTATCCAACCAGCATCCGCCATCGAGCAACTCGACGCGCCGCGCGCCGCGGTGGTCGCCACGCGCCTGGCGGACCTGATGGGCCTGCTGGCCCATCAGCCGGGGACACCGATTGGGGCGGACACGCTGCGCCGGGTGGCGACGGCCGGCGGCCGAGCCGGCATCGCCGAGCACATCGCGGCGGGTGAGCAGATCGATCCCCACCGTCTGCTCGAGGCGCTGGAAGCCTCGCCGCTGCCTGAACAAGAGGCGCGTCGCCTGGCCGCCATCCTCGGCTATCCGCGCCTGGCGGAACTGTCCGGGGCGTCCGAGCCCTCGCTGCGCCGCTACGCCGCCGGCGAGCGGACGGCGCCGGACCGGGTGGCCCAGCGCCTCCATTTTCTGGCCCTGCTGACCGCCATCCTGCGCGGCAGCTTCAACGAGTTCGGCATCCGCCGCTGGTTCGAACGCCCCCGCGGCGCCCTCGCTGAGCGGGCACCCGGCGAGCTGCTGCGGGGCGATTGGGAGCCCGACGACGAGGACCCCCAGGCGGCGGCGCGACTGGCGGCCAGCCTGCTGGCGTGATCGTCTTTCGCAACACCGATCTCGATGTCCCCTTCCTCTGGGAGAGCGACGCCCAGCCGCCGGCCCGCTGGCATGCTGCCGGTGAGGGGCCGGCGCACTACTTCTCCTCGACGCCGGAGTCGGCCTGGGCCGAGTTCTGTCGCCATGAGGACATCCGCGACCCTGCCGACCTGGCCGGGATCGAGCGCGTGCTGTGGGCGGTGGAGATCGACGACGAGCCGGCAGCCGACCCACAGCTGCCGCACCCGGTCCTGACCGGCGGCCTCAGCAGTTACCCGGCTTGCCAGGCCAAGGCTCGGCGCCTGCGCGCCGGCGGCGCCACCCGTCTGCGGGCAACCTCCGCCGCGGTCGATCCCACCTCATCGTCGGGCTGGCGTGTCGAGGGCGGCCTACGGTCGGGCGATCGACGCGACGAGCAGACGGTCGTGCTCTACGGCCGTCGACCAGGGCTGACTGGCTGGCGCGCGTGTGCGCCCGGTGCTCCGGGAACGGAGGTTCTGGCCCGCACCCACCACCTTTGAGGCATCAAGCGAGCGTCGGGTTCTTCCAGGACGAAAGTGCCGGTCAGCGCTCTGGATGGCCCGTTACCCTTGGAGCGATTCACAGAACGGAGTGGGATGGATCGGCCGAGCCTGACCTGGATCGCGAACTTCATCTGGAACATCGCGGACGACATCCTGCGCGACCTGTACGTCCGCGGCAAGTACCGCGATGTCATCCTACCGGTGACCGTCGTGCGCCGACTCGACGTTCTGCTCGAGCCGACGAAACAGGCTGTCCTGGATATGAAGGCCATGCTCGACGCCAAGAGCATCGTCCACCAGGATCGTGCGCTGCGGGATGCCGCCGGCCGCGCGTTCTACAACACCTCCAGGTTCAAGCTGCGCGACCTTCGCTCACGGTCGAGTCAGCAGCAGCTGCGGATCGACTTCGAGGCCTACCTCGACGGCTTCTCGCCCAACGTGCAGGAGATCCTCGAGAAGTTCGAGTTCCGTCACCAGCTGCCGCGCCTGTCGAAGGCCGATGTGCTCGGCACCCTCATCGAGAAGTTCCTCTCCCCGGACATCAACCTCAGTCCGGAGCCTGTCCTCAACGGCGACGCTTCGGTCAAGCATGCTGGCCTCGACAACCACGCCATGGGCACCATCTTCGAGGAGCTGGTGCGGCGCTTCAACGAGGAGAACAACGAGGAGGCGGGGGAGCACTGGACGCCGCGCGACGCCATCCGGCTGATGGCCAACCTCACCTTCCTGCCCACCGCCGATGCGATCGAGTCAGGCACGTACCTGATCTATGACGGCGCCTGTGGAACCGGCGGCATGCTCACCGTCGCCGAGGACACCGTCCAACAGCTGGCCAGCGAGCGCGGCAAGCAGATCTCCACGCACCTGTACGGCCAGGAGATCAACGCCGAGACCTACGCCATCGCCAAGGCCGACCTGCTGCTCCAGGGTGAGGGCGAGGCTGCCGACAACCTGATCGGCGGCCCCGAATGGTCGACGCTCTCCAACGACGCCTTCCCGTCGCACGAGTTCGACTTCATGCTCAGCAATCCACCCTATGGCAAGAGCTGGAAGAGCGATCTGGAGCGGATGGGCGGCAAGACGGGCATGAAGGACCCGCGCTTCATCAACGAGCACGCGGGTGACCCCGAGTACTCGATGATCACCCGCACCAGCGACGGCCAGATGCTGTTTCTGGCGAACATGCTCTCCAAGATGAAGCACGACACGCCGCTCGGCAGCCGCATCGCCGAGGTCCACAACGGCAGCTCGCTGTTCACCGGCGACGCCGGCCAGGGCGAGAGCAACATCCGGCGCTGGATCATCGAGAACGACTGGCTCGAGGCCATCGTCGCTCTGCCGTTGCATATGTTCTACAACACCGGCATCGCGACCTATATCTGGGTGCTCAGCAACCGCAAAGCCGAACACCGGCGCGGCAAGGTGCAGCTCATCGACGCGACACAATGGTTTACGCCGCTTCGCAAGAACCTGGGCCAGAAGAACTGCGAGCTGTCGGACACCGACATTCGGCGCATCAGCGACACCTTCCTCACCTTCGAGGAGACCGAGCAATCAAAGATCTTCCCCAACGCCGCCTTCGGCTACTGGAAGGTGACCGTCGAGCGGCCGCTGCGCCTGGTGGGCATCGATCCCGAACGCGCCTACAGCCCAGGCGAGATCAAGAAGCTGAAGGAGACCGCACAGCGCTCCGACGAGGCGCCGGCGGTCATCCGCCGCATCCACCCTCGCGGGACCGATGCGGATCCGCTGCGCGGCCTGTTCGCCACCACCATCGGTGGCAAGCCGGTCGTGGTCGAGTACGAGCCCGATCCGGACCTGCGCGACACCGAGCAGGTTCCGTTGCTGGAGGAGGGCGCGATCGAAGCGTTCCTGCGTCGCGAGGTGCTGCCGTACGCGCCTGACGCGTGGTACGTCCCTGACAGCGTCAGAACTGGCTACGAAATCAGCTTCACCCGCTACTTCTACAAGCCCCAACCGATGCGATCACTCGATGAAATCCGCGCCGACATCTTGGCTTTGGAGAAACAAACCGACGGATTGCTCGCCGACATCGTGGGAGACCTGCCGTGAGGGAGATCCTGGGCAAGGCCAAGACCGTGCGTGAACTGCTCAAGGGCGTCCAATACTCGATCGACTACTACCAGCGCGAGTACAAGTGGGGCGAGAAGCAGGTCCACGAGTTGGTGGATGACCTCGTCGGCAAGTTCCAACAGGAGTACGAACCGAGTCTTGCTAGGAACAAGGTGGCCGGCTTCCCTCACTACTTCTTGGGCTCGATCATCCTGAGCCGCAAGGAGGCGGCCAGCTATGTCGTCGATGGGCAGCAGCGGCTGACGACCCTGACGCTCCTGCTCATCCTGCTGCGGACGCTCCAGATGGGCCGAGCGGGCCAGGTCAACGTGGACGAGTTGATCCTGTCCGAAAAGTTCGGGCAGAAGTCCTTCAACCTACACGTGGATGAGCGCGTGCCGGTGATGGAGGCTCTGTACGAGGGCGAGGCGTTTGACGCCACGGACCGCTCGGAGTCGGTCCAGAACCTTCTTCAGCGGTACCACGATGTCGATGCCGCCTTTCCGGACGACCTGCGCGGCGAAGCCCTGCCGTACTTCATCGACTGGCTGCTGGAGAACGTCCACCTCGTCGAGATTACGGCGTACTCCGACGAGGACGCCTACACGATCTTCGAAACCATGAACGACCGAGGCCTATCACTCAGCCCCACGGAGATGCTTAAGGGTTACTTGCTGGCCAACATCCAGGATGACACGAAGCGGACCGCAGCGAACGCACGCTGGCGAGACCGCATCAGGCTACTGAACGACGCTGGCAAGGAGGTAGAGCCGGATGCCTTCAAGACTTGGCTCCGCAGCCAGTACGCCACCAAGATTCGCGAGCGGAGGAAGGGCGCCAAGCCCGAGGACTTCGATCGTATCGCGACTGAGTTCCACCGCTGGCTCCGAGAAGTGAGCGCCTCGCTCGGGCTCACCCAGAGCGACGACTTCTACCGCTTTATCGACCGTGACTTCGAGTTCTACACTCGCTGGTACCTGCGCCTCCTCGAGGCATCGAACGAGCCCGTAGACGGGCTGGAGCATGTGCTCTATAACGCCCAGCAGGGCTTCACGCTGCAGTACCTTCTGCTCCTCGCGCCGCTGCGCACAGACGATCAAGATGCAGTCATCCGCCTCAAGGTGCGCTTGGTCGCCCGCTTCCTGGACATCCTCTTGACGCGGCGGATCTGGAATTTCCGCAGCATCGCCTACTCGACCATGCAGTACGCGATGTTTCTAGTCATGCGCGATATCCGTGGGCTGGATCCGGTGCCCTTGGCCGCGAACCTTCGGGAAACGCTCGACAAGGAGGGCGAAACTTTCGAGAGCAACGACCGGACCGATCGTCTCCGCGTACACCAGCAGAACCGCTACGCCATCCACCGCGTCCTCGCTCGTTTGACGGACTACGTCGAGACGGAGGCAGGTCGCCCGTCACGCTACATGGAGTACGTCGGTGAGGGGAAGACCCGTTTTGAGGTCGAGCACATTTGGGCCGATCACCATGAGCGACACACTGAGGAGTTCGGTCACTCGGCTGACTTCGCCGAACACCGAAGCCGCATCGGTGGATTACTACTCCTGCCGAAGACCTTCAACGCGAGCTATGGCGACCTGCCCTACGACAAGAAGCTGGAGCACTACAACACCCAGAACCTGCTGGCTCGTTCGCTCCACCGTCAGGCGTACGAGTACAACCCCGGCTTCCTGAGTTTCATCGAGCGGAGCGGGCTACCGTTTCATGCACATGCTCAGTTCCGAAAGGCTGACCTCGATGAGCGAGGTGCACTCTACCGTCGGCTCGCCGAACGGATCTGGGATCCGGAAGACCTGCTGCGGGACGCTGGCGCATGATCGACGGGCTAAAGCCCTATCCGGATATGAAGGACTCTGGCGTGCCGTGGCTGGGAGGAGTGCCGGTCCATTGGGAGGTACGGAAGATCCGCGAGGTCGCGCGAGTCGTGAATGGATTTCCCTTTGACGCGGCGCACTTCACGGCAGCCATCGGGCATCCGGTACTCCGTATTCGCGACCTCAACAAGCGACACACGACCGCACGCTATGACGGATCCTGGGTCGAGGAGGCACGGGTCGAACCAGGCGATGTGCTGATTGGGATGGACGGTGACTTCAACGTTGGTACTTGGGCAGGTGACGAGCCAGCGCTGCTGAATCAACGGATGTGCTGCGTACGAGCCGAGGATTCCGCCACTGAGGCCTTCTTTCGCTATGTGCTTCCACAACCTCTAAAGGAGATCAACGAGGCCACTTGGTCGACAACGGTCAAGCACCTCGCTTCTGGTCAAGTTGAACGGATAGCGTTCGGCTTTCCACCCCTCCCCGAGCAAGCCGCCATGGTTCGCTTCCTCGACTACGTCGACCGGCGGATCCGACGTTACATCGGTGCCAAGCAGAAGCTGATCAAGCTGTTGGAGGAGCAGAAGCAGGCGATCATCGATCGCGCCGTCACCCGCGGCCTCGACCCCGATGTCCGCCTCAAGCCCTCCGGCGTGGAGTGGCTGGGGGATGTGCCGGAGCACTGGGAGGTGAGACGCATCCGGACAGTGTTGGCGGACACGCGGGCCGGGATCTGGGGCAGCGATCCACGCCCAGAAAACGTCGATGATCAGGTCGTGTGCCTACGGGTGGCAGATTTCGACATGCGCCGGCTTCGCGTCAGCCCGCGGAAGCTGACGGTGAGGGAAGTTCCAGCATCAGTCCGGGAGCCGAGACTCCTCGCACCCGGCGACATTCTTATGGAGAAGTCGGGCGGAGGTGATGCAGAACCAGTCGGTCGCGTTGTGCTCTATGACGGGCAGGTTGCGCCAAAAGCAATCACCTCGAACTTCATCGTCAGACTGCGCCCAAATACTGCACTCGTTGCACCGGAGTTCCTTCTGCTCCTGTTAGCCATGATGCAGTCGACGCGCCGCAACGTTCCGTCGATCAAACAGACAACCGGTATTCAGAACCTCGATGAACGGGCCTACCTTTCCCTCGCTATTGGCGTTCCCCCAACGGATGAGCAACGGCACATTCTGCTCGAACTTGAGGCTCCGCTTCGGAATTTAGAGCAGAGTGTCGAGCGGTCTGATCGTGAAATAGTTCTTCTCCGCGAGTACCGCACTCGCCTGATCGCCGACGTTGTCACGGGCAAGCTCGACGTCCGCGAAGCGGCTGTACACCTGCCCGATGAGGCCGAGGAATCCGAGCGGCTTGAACCCGAGCCGCTCGACGAGGCCGGTCCGCCGACCAAAGCCGACGACGCCACGGCCGACGACCTCGATACGGTCCTCGAAGAGGCCGAGGCGTGACGACCGACACCACTGAGCGTGGCCTCGAGCGGCTGATCTGCACCGCATTGACCGGCTCCACCTGCGATCGGGACACCAGGCCAGGAGTCGAAATCGCTGAGGCTGCCGGGGCCCGCGGCGCCGGCTGGATCTGTGGCGCGCCCGAGCAGTACGACCGCGAGTACTGCGTCGACCTCACGCAGCTCTCCGCGTTCCTCCGCGAGGCGCAGCCAGATGCGGCCGATGCGCTCGCACTGGGCGAGGACGGCCCGACGCGGCGCAAGTTCCTCGCCCGGCTCCAGGGCGAGATCACGCGACGAGGGACGATCGACGTGCTGCGCCACGGGATCAAGCATGGCCCCCTTGACCTCGACCTCTTCTACGGCACGCCGACGCCCGGAAACACGAATGCAGAGACGCTGCATGCCGCCAATCGCTTCAGCGTCACCCGCCAGTTGCGCTACAGCCGCGACGAGACGCAGCTCGCCCTGGACCTCGCGCTGTTCATCAACGGCCTGCCGGTTGCCACCTTCGAGCTGAAGAACAACCTCACCAAGCAGACGGTCGAGGACGCGGTGCAGCAATACCAGCGCGACCGCGATCCGCGCGAGAAGCTGTTTGAGTTCGGGCGCTGCATCGTCCATTTCGCGGTCGATGAGAACGAAGTCCGGTTCTGCACGCACCTCAAGGGCAAGACCTCATGGTTCCTGCCGTTCAACCGCGGCTGGAATGACGGCGCCGGCAACCCACCCAACTCAGACGGGCTGAAGACCGACTACCTGTGGAAGCAGATCCTCACTCCGGCTGGGCTGACCGACATCGTCGAGGACTACGCTCAGATCGTCGAAATCCGCGACGAACGCAGTGGGAAGAAGAGCGCGGTTCAGATCTGGCCGCGCTATCACCAGCTCGACGTGGTCCACAAGCTCTTGGCCGATGCCGGCGCCACCGGCGCCGGGCACCGCTACCTGATCGAGCACTCTGCCGGTAGCGGCAAGTCGAATTCGATCGCCTGGCTGGCCCACCAGCTCATCGGCCTGCAGAAAGACGATGCTTCGGTCTTCGACTCGATCATCGTCGTGACCGATCGGCGCATCCTCGATCAGCAGATCCGTGACACCATCAGACAGTTCGCCCAGGTCGGTGCCACCGTCGGCCACGCAGAGCACTCCGGCGACCTGCGGCGCTTCCTCGCCGAGGGCAAAAAGATCGTGATCTCCACCGTCCAGAAGTTCCCCTTCATCCTCGATGACATCGGCAGCGAGCATCGTGGCCGGCGCTTCGCGATCATCATCGACGAGGCCCATTCGAGCCAGGGCGGCAAGGCCGCAACCGCGGTCAATGCCGCGCTGTCGGATGTGCCCGGAGCGGAGGGCGACGAAGATCTGGAGGACCAGATCAACCGCCTGATGGAGACGAGGAAGCTGCTGCCCAATGCCAGCTACTTCGCCTTCACCGCCACTCCCAAGAACAAGACCCTCGAGATCTTCGGCGAGCCAGAGCCGCAGCCGGATGGCAAGGTCCGCCATCGGCCTTTCCACAGTTACACCATGAAGCAGGCCATCCAGGAGGGCTTCATCCTGGACGTGCTGGCCAACTACACGCCGGTCGCCAGCTACTACCGGCTGACCAAGACCGTCGAGGCGGATCCGGAGTTCGACACCAAGCGCGCCCGCAAGAAGCTGCGCCGCTACGTCGAGAGCAACGACCACGCCATCCGGCTCAAGGCCGAGATCATGGTCGATCACTTCAGCGAGCAGGTGCTGGCGCTCAACAAGATCGGCGGCCTGGCGCGTGCCATGGTGGTCACCAGCGGCATCGAGCGCGCGATCCAATACCACCACGCCATCAGCGAGTACCTGCGCGAGCGCAAGAGTCCGTATCGGTCAATTGTCGCCTTCTCGGGAGAGCACGAATACGGTGGGGTGCAGGTCACCGAGGCGTCGCTCAATGGCTTTCCGTCGAACCTGATCGCCGCTCGCATCCGCGAAGACCCGTACCGCTTCCTGGTGTGCGCCGACAAGTTTCAGACCGGCTATGACGAGCCGCTGCTGCACACCATGTACGTCGACAAGGTCCTGTCCGGGGTGAAGGCGGTCCAGACGCTGTCCCGCCTGAACCGGGCTCACCCGCAGAAGCACGATGTCTTCGTCCTCGACTTCATGAACGACGCCGACACCATCGAGCAGGCGTTCGCGCCTCACTACCGGATGACGATCCTGGCCGAGGAGACCGACGCCGACAAGCTCCACGACCTCAAGGCGGCACTCGATGACCGCGAGGTCTACACCCAGCAGCAGGTCGACGACCTCGTGCGGCTCTATCTGGGCAATGCCGACCGCGATCAGCTGGATCCGATCCTCGACGCCTGCGTGGCCGCCTACAAGGAGGAGCTCGACGAGGACGGCCAGGTCGAGTTCAAAGGCAAGGCCAAGGGCTTTGTGCGCACCTATGCGTTCCTCTCGTCGATCTTGCCGTACACCAACGCCGATTGGGAGAAGCTGTCGATCTTCCTCAACTTTCTGGTGCCCAAGCTGCCGGCCCCCGTCGAGGAGGATCTGTCGCGGGGCCTCCTGGAGACGATCGATATGGACAGCTACCGCGTCGAGAAGCTGGCGACGATGCGGATCCAGTTGCCGGACGCCGATGCGGAGATCGAGCCGGTGCCGGGAGGAGCCGCCGGCTACCACGTCGAGCCGGAGCTGGATCGGCTGTCGAACATCCTGGCCGCCTTCAACGACCAGTTCGGCAACATCCAGTGGGGGAACGAGGATCGGATCCAGGCGGTGATCACCCAGGAGATCCCGAAGCGCGTGGCGGAAGACGCCGCCTACTACAACGCGCGCCAGAACTCCGACAAGCAGAACGCCCGCGTTGAGCATGACAAGGCCCTCGCCCGGGTGATGACCGCGCTGCTGAAGGACGACACCGAACTCTTCAAGCAGTTCAGCGACAACGAGTCGTTCCGGAAATGGCTGACGGAGACGGTCTTCGCCCTGACCTATGATCGCTGAGCGGGGTGGTCGCCGCTCGCGCTGAGCCGCGTCAGATGCGGCTGGCGACTCGGACAACCGACCCCGCGCGCTCGGCCGTGGCCGGCCGCTGGCGCGCTATTCTCAGGAGGATGTGAGCCGACGAGGCAGACTCGTCCTGCAGACTGCCACCCTCAGCAGACTGGGGGACGACGCTGGAACGGCCATGCCGGCGCACGGTCTCACCAGAATGGCGGGCCATCATCGCGCGCTGGTCGCCATCATCGGCTGCGTTCAGGACGACGCGTATCCGGGGGCGCTTCACTTGACGAAGCGGAATCCTTTGATATACTGCTCTTTCGCGTGTCCGCGCCTCACCCTGCCCCTTTCTAGGAGTCCTGAATGGCTTTGGCCGAGCCCGCCAGCCGATTTGAGCTGGCCCCGCGCCGAGAGAAT
>JBBQEC010000074.1:0-10275 GCA_038320305.1 Candidatus Limnocylindrales bacterium
TCCAAAGTCCGCTGTCCTACCGCTAGACGAAGGGCCAGCGGCCGTGCCTGGCACCTTATCGGCACCTTGACGGCATCCGAACAGGTGTACACTCACGGACGCCAGACCTTCAACAGTCTAGCGAGCGCCCCGCCGTACGACCGACAAGGCGCTCAGTGGAACGTCCTGTATGAGAGGAACGTCCCCGTGTCTCAAAGATACAGCCGCAGGGCCAAAGGCGAAGGCGCGATCATCGCGACCGCCGACGGCCGGATACGCGGCAAGCTGGTTATCCCCTTCCCTGACGGCCACCAGGTCACGCGCTGGGTATCCGGTCGCAGCCGTGCCGAGGTAAACCGTAAGCTCACCGAGCTGAAGGATGAGGTAAAGCTCGGCCAGGTTGCCACCGAGTCGACAGGCGAGTACTTGGCGCGCTGGTCTGCCGCAGTCCCCGACGTCCGGCCGTCCACGGCGCGCGAGTACAGCCGTCACGTCAAGCAGTACTGGATGCCAGTTATCGGCCAGGTGCCGCTGACCGCTCTGACCGCGGCCCACGTCGAGCGGGTCATGGCCCAGATGAAGGTTCGCGGACTATCACCGCGCACCGTCCGCTATGCCCGTACGACTCTCCGACGTGCCCTCGGCGATGCGAACCGCGACGGGCTGCTTGTCCGCAACGTGGCGGCTCTATCCCGCCCCCCTCGTCAAGAGCGACCGGAGCTGCGCACTTTGACTCGGACCGAGGTGCGCGCGTTCCTCGACGCCACGGCCGGCGATCGCTTTGGGCCGCTATGCGCCTTACTAGTGAGCACCGGCCTTCGCATCGGTGAAGCCGTAGCGCTGTCGTGGTCAGACGTCACCGATCGCGAGCTGACCGTCAGGCGCTCAGTGCATCGAGCCGAAGGCAAGGGTTACATCTTCGGCGAACCTAAGACTCGCCAGAGTCGGCGGACCATCACCATGCCCGCAGTGGCCCGCGAGGCACTGACCCGTCAACGCGCCCTACAGGACGCCGCCAAAGCCGCCCTGCAGCCCGGCGAGTGGCAGGACACCCGCGGACTGATCTACACCGATGCGATCGGCCGCCCTGTGTCACCGCTGCTCGTTTCGGGCGACTTCCGGGCTGCCGCCGACGAGATGGGGCTGCCGGTCCGGCTGCACGATCTGCGCCATACCTTCGCAACGCTCGCCCTCAGTGCCGGAGTGCCACTCAAGACGGTCAGCTCCGCGCTCGGACACTCGAGCATCGCGATCACAGGCGATGTGTATGCCCACGTCACGCCCGAATTGCTCGATGAGGCGGCCGCGGCGATGGACCGGGCGCTCGGAGGCGATTCATGAGCGTCAGCGGCCCATCCGCCGCAATCAGCGTCAAGGCGTTAACGGATCGCGAGCGCCTCGTGACCGTCACCCCGAAGAAACGGCCAGATGTGACCATCGAGCTCTATCTCGACGCGTTCGCGAATTTAGGCCCGGGCGTTGTCTGGAATGAGTCGACAGGTCGTGTCTGGATCGGCTTCAGCTCGCTTGGTACCGGTCTCAAGAGGACCGCGGTATACGCGGCACTCAATGAGCTGACCGAGGGCGGCCGGCTGGTCCCCGAAGGCAGCGGTAAGCGCAACGATGCGTATCGCTATTCCATTGCCTCTATTCGTCCGGAACATATTCGGCAGAGCCTTATAGGTCCGGACGCGAAATAGACGAGGGCGATGGTCCCCAGTCCTTGGACTTGGTTTCTGAGGCTCACAAAGCCTTCGGCGACATGCTCGAGCCGGCCATGCCAACAGACACATCGGCGATGGTCGCGAGGTTCGACGCGTGACTCGTCGACCACCTTGGCACCCAGAATCGCCAGGAGCCGTGACTCCCCTCTACCTCGGGTGCCACGCCTCGCAGGTCGGCGATGGCGCTATAGCCTTGAGTTTGAAGGCCAGTCATGACCGTTTCTAAGCCGCCGCCCGGTCTGGCGCTGCGCGGCCGTCGTCTGTGGCATCAGCTGACCGTGGCGTTTGAGCTGACCGACGTCGAGAGCGAGATCCTGGTCGAAGTCTGTCAGACCGCAGACCTGGTGGACCGCCTGGCATCGGCGCTCGCCGACGCTGAGCTGGTCGTGGCAGGCTCACGCGGGCAGGCCGCGCTCAATCCGCTGGCCGCCGAGCTGCGCCAGCAGCGTGACCTTCTGGGCCGCCTTCTGGGCCGCCTCGCGTTGCCATCCGACAACGACGGGCAACCATGACGAACTATCTCGAGATCAGCGCGACCGTTCCGGCCGAGGTCGAGCTGTCGGTGATAGCGGCCGTCCGATACGCCATGAAGGCGCTCAAGATCGGCCGACCGATCAAGTACGCGTTCTTCGTGCCCCGCGAGGTGGCCAGTTGGCACGGTCGGCGTTTCGCCGACGACATCGATCTCGGCGGCTGTGTCTTCCATGCCGAGCCGGACAAGATTTGGGTCCGTAGCGACGTGCCGCCACTGGAAGCCCGCCACATCGCATTGCACGAGACGTTCCACGCCACCCATATCGAACTCCCAGGCGGTCACGACGGCATCTGGGAGGAGCGCGCGCCGACGGGCTAGTTCAGGGTATTCGATTACACGCCGTCCAACACCGGCACGGGTCATCCTACACCCGCAGGAATCGACTGCGCGCAACGCTTTGGGGTGCTGCCCAATCTCAGCGAGCGAGACTCTCTATGTACGCTGTGAGCTTGCGTGTCGTGACGAAGGTCCTTCCAGGCGTCGGGCGCACAACGCGGATGCGGCCAGACTTGATGAGTCGATATAGCGAACGACGCGACACGCGGAGGACGCTGGCCGCCTCGTCGACCGTAAGGAGTGACAGGGGCGCAGCGGGTTCGCGTTTCACTCGTCGTCACCGATCACATCTTTGGCGCGTCCTAGTCAGCGAATAGGTATCGGTAATGTCCGACGTTGCAGTTAGCGTATTCATAGCTTCCAGCGACACAGCAAGAGGGAGTAGGCGGGAATGAACCCACGACGAGTGTCTGTGGCATTGCTGACTCTGGCGGCTCTGGGTATATCGCTGCCGTCATCTGTAGCTGCTGGCGATCCACACGCAAAGCCCTGGTGGGGAAACGGAGAGAAACTCCAGTTCGCACCAACTGGTTCCGTTGCCGCCCAAAACATCGCACTCAACGACAGCCCGCCCGTGTATGAGGACCAGGAGAACGTCGGCTCACAGGTCACCGTCTACATCAACTGGATCAAAGGTGCTGGAGACGACGAGTGGCGGTCACACTACGGGTCGAGTTGGGATGACAAGATCAACGCTGCTGTTGAGCGCGCCGACGATGAGATGTACGGCCAGTTCGGCATCGACTTTCGCATTTGGGCGTACAAGGCTTGGGATACATACCCAAACGGTCCGCGGACTTGCGACTCGATCATGACGGAACTAAAGAACGACGTCGGGGTGGGTGCCACAAACGGCGGCGACACCGTCGTGGGGTACACAGGCGGCACGATCAGCAACGCTGCAGGATGCAGCGTTGCCCACTATGCGCTTCTCGAGATCCAAGGAAGCACTATCGCGGAGGAGAAGTACAACGAGTGGGTTACTACACAGCACGAGTACGGGCATCTCTATAACGCGGACGACCGCTATGGCGCAGACGCCGCCATTCACCCGAACGACGTCATGGAGGACCCTTATGGGAGTCCCGACACTTGGTGTCACGATCCACGGTGGAATGACTGGGGACTGATCTACAACGCGCGTGCTACATACGAGTAGTTCCTGGGCTGTGAAAGCGTTGGGCGGCGTGGTGTTGCTCTGGGTTGCAGTGGCCGCAGGCTTTATCGTCTTCGCTCCAAGGGCTCCGAGTGCTTCGCCGGCACCGGATGTCTCGACTCGTATCGCGACCGTGGATGGAACCGCCATCACCAGTCGAGCGTTTGATGCCTACATGGCAGTCTTCACCGATCCATCGGGGAAGCAACGCGCGACACGATCGCAGATCCTCGAATCCTTGATCAACCAAGGGCTCGTACACGAATATGCCGAAGCGCACCACTTGTCGCCTGATGCGTCCGCAGTTGCCCAAGAGCTCCAGCAGGTGAACGCGATCAGTGACACAGACGCCTCAATTGACCGCACGGGGGGGCCGGACGCGGTCCGCGACCGCGTCGTGGCGTTTCTCGAGATGGAACAGGTCCAGGATGCCGTTCTCGGCCCGCTGCCTTCGGCAGCGACAGCTATGGAACGACGAACGATTCAGGCCCAGCGCGACAACGCCTGGAGCGAATGGCTCGAAGGGAGACGTAAATGCGCGGCGATTGCGGTGTACGACCTCACAACCGGCATAGGGTCGGAAACGCCTCAGCCAACGTGCGTCGACGACTAGGCGGCTTGATCGCGACGTGCCTACTCGTGGCGGCGTGTGGCACGGCTAGTATCGCTACTACACCTCCGCCGTCCCCTACTTTGTCCACCGCGCTTTCGTCGACGGCCGCCGGAAGCCCTTCCGCCGCGCCCACAGCGCAGGCGACCGCAACCGCGGCCGCGTCATTTCCGCCGGGTACCCTCATCGTTGAGCCGAGTCCGGGAGGATTCCACCTGACTACGGACCCCGCCCAAGCGACCACTAAGTGGACGATCCGAACGGTGAGCGACGGGATCGCGTCGACGGTTGCCGACGAATTCGACACTGGCGACGACGTCGTGATTGATCGGACTCGACTGCCCGGCGCATACCAGTTGCAGGTGAACGACTTCCTGTGCGATGGAGAGTTCGAAGTTGTCGCAGACATTCGCACGCTCATCACCGCAACAGTCGACACGGAAATCTGCTCGGTCACGACTGTTGGCACCGAGCCTTACGGCCAAGGAAGCTAGCATTTCGGCGATATACGCCTCAAGGTCAAGCCTCCCGGGGCCTCCGCTCACTCCCACGAATCATCGCCCACCGCGACATCCCCCTGGCTCTGTCCGCTGCAGGGCTATGCCGTCGCGATCCGCCAGCGAGTGGTCTATCCGAGCACGGTATCGACGCTCTGATCACAGTCTGATCACACACGTTCGGCAACGTGCCGCCATAGGGCGTCACGCTCGATCGAGCGGAGAGGTCGTTTCGCGCTCAGAACGGCACCGAACGACACAGACCGACACCGCTAGCCCCTCGTTTACACCGAGGATGTCGGGGGTTCGAGTCCCTCACCGCGCACCACTAATCTGAGCGTCAATAATGGCCTGCCAGCGTCTGTCAGACGGGGCCATGGACCGCGACGGCGATTACCGAGGAGGGCGTGGTGCGCGAGATGGCGCGGTGCCTGCGGGAGATCAAAGAGGGCCGCGTGCTCCGGTGACCGGTGGCATTCGTTGAAACCGCGGCAACATAACGCTGCCTCCGGCGTGGGTCGATCCTACTGGCACCCAACCGGCGGCTAGCAAGCGATTCGTTAGGACCGCCACCGCGCTATGAAACTCCTTCTTATCGCCCTGGTGTTCGGTCCCCTCGTTGTTCGAGTTGTATTCCTGCGCATCTACTAGGCGGATCCCAGCCGGTGAGATTGCCCGTGCCTCCAGCACCCAGAGCGGTTGCCGAATCAAACCGAGCCCGCGAAGCCTTCGCAACGAAACCTCGCAGATTTCCGTGACGGCGGCTGTCGGCAAAATGGGACGACCACAGTTCACGCAGGCCGGTGCTTGGTCTGAGACCTGGTGGCCGCAGTCGGGGCATGCAATGAGGGCCATGAGGACACAGTATGGGCGAGCGCCTCATAACCCCGCGCTAGAATCTCCGCTGTGAGGCAGGCGACCCTGGCCGGCGAGTTTGTCGTGAGTGTCCGCAAAGCCCAACGTGGCGGCACGGACTACTCCAGGACAGAAGAGCACCGTCGAGAGCAGGCCGCCGCTCGTGCGGCGATTCTGATCGCCGATTGGCTCGACGGCCGCGGCGATCGCGCCACGATTCAGGCGGCGTACCACGAGCTCGAGGCTGCGCTGAGCTAAAAGCCTTGCTGCTTCGAGTCCGGTTTGTCTGGCACCTTATCTGGCACCTTCAGTGGTGCGGCGAGGCACTCAAACCGGACGGTTTGGCGCGGGTTCACGCTCACATGGACACAGACGGAGGCCGTCAGGCTGCTCCAAAGTCCGCTGTCCTACCGCTAGACGAAGGGCCAGCGGGCCTCATCGGCCGATTGGGAATAGGAAGAATGGAGCGGGAGACGGGGTTCGAACCCGCGACCTTCACCTTGGCAAGGTGACGCTCTACCAACTGAGCCACTCCCGCTCGACTGCCGGCCCGATCGGCCGGAAATGGTGGTGCCGAGAGCCAGAATCGAACTGGCGACACCGCGATTTTCAGTCGCGTGCTCTACCAACTGAGCTATCTCGGCGCGTCCAGTCCTGTCCCGGCCGAAGCAACGACCAGCGATATTGAACCACAGTCAGTCGAGGCCCGCGAGCGCGGCGGCGGCTTGCGGATCCATGGGTCCTTCGCCCGACAGAACGCGCAGTCGGTTGATCCGATCGATGATCGGAGGGTGGGTCTGCATCAGGCCTGAGGAACGCGCCTCCCACTTCTTGATCGGGTTGACAAAGTACAAATGCTGAGTCGCGCGGTTGGCAACTTCGAGCACTTCCCGGTCCGAGGCGATCTTGGCGAGCGCTCGCTCGAGCCCGTACGGGTTGCGGGTCAGCTCGACGCTCGACACATCCGCGAGGTACTCACGCTGGCGGCTGACGGCAAGCTGAACCAGGCCACCGATGATGGGCGCGACGATGGCCAGGACGATGCCGACCACGAACAGGATCGCGACGAGCGCGCCGCCACCGCTGTCGTTGTCGCGGCTGCGCCGGCCACCTCCCGTGACGCCGCCCCAGAACGTGAAGCGCAGGAAGAAGTCGGCCAACAGCGCGATAGATCCGACGAGAGTTGCGACCAGCAGCTCGAAGCGCGTGTCCAGATTACGCACGTGGGAGAGCTCGTGGCCAATCACCCCCTGGAGCTCCTCGCGATCCAGCTTCTGGAGCAGGCCCTCAGTGATGGCGACGCTGGCGTGGTTCGGGTCACGACCTGTGGCAAAGGCGTTGGGCGCGGTGTCGCTGATGATGTAGACGCGCGGCATGGGGATGTTGGCCGCGATGGCCAACTCCTGGACGACGTTCAAAAGCTGCGGCGCGTTGGTCGAATTGACCTCCTTTGCGCCGGACACCGACAGCACCAGTGAGTCGCCCGAAAAGTACGACAGGCTCGACAGACCGAGCGAGATGAGCACGGCGATCACCAGCGCCACGACACCGCCCTGCCAGTAGCCGCTGAGAGCGAAACCGATGACAAAGCCGAATACAGCCAAAAGCGCCGTCAGGAAGAAGACGAGCACGATCGACTGCCGCCGGTTGGCGGAGATCTGCTGGTAGAAGTTCTGGACCGGCTGCGCAGCCGGAACCGGTTGCTGAGTCATGTTCCTTGGCCGGCTCGATCTGCCGGCCCGTCAGGTGCCCGCGCTCAGCCGGCTGGCGGCGGAGCGGTCGGCGGCGTGCTCGGCGGGTTGGTCGGCGGCATCGCGGGCGGCACGGTCGGCGGCATCGCGGGCGGCACCGTTGGTGGCACGACCGGCGGGGCCGCGGGCGGCAGCGGGCTCAGGTTGCTCAGGTTGACCTGGGGCACCTGCTGAGCTTCTGGCTCGGCGTCGAAGAACTGCTCCGGACGGAAGCCGAGTGGCCCGGCGATAAGCACGCTGGGGAACGTCGCGATCCCCGTGTTGTAGTCGAGGACTGTCGCGTTGTAGTGCTGGCGGCTGAAACCGATCTGGTTCTCAGTCGTCGTCAGTTGCTCCTGCAGCTCGAGCACGTTCTGATTCGACTTCAGATCGGGGTAGTTCTCCACCACGGCGAAGAGGGACCGCAGAGTGCCGCTGAGTGCGTTTTCTGCCTGCGCCTGCTGGGCCGGACCCTGAGCGCCCGCAGAGACTGCGTTGGCGCGTGCCTGGGTGACGTTCTCGAGCACTGACTGCTCGAAGCCCATGTAGCCGCGCACAGCATTGACCAGGTTCGGGATCAAATCCCAGCGACGCTTGAGCTGAACCTCGATCTGGGCGTACGCCTCGCGAATGCGCAGGCGGCGCTGAACGAGGCCGTTGTAGATCAGGATCCCGCCGATCACGATGACTGCCACGACGATCAGGACGATCCAGACGATTGGGCTCATCAAGCCTCCGAATTCAGGGGCCGGCGGTGACGCCAGCCGGGCACACAGATTCTAGCAGCGCAGGTCTGCCGGTCGCGCAGAATGCGTCTACTCGCCGTCGTGAGGCTGCGTAATTTCGGACGTGTAGTCCTTGACGTTCGGATCGCGCTCGGCAAGGCCCAGCTCGTCGATCTTGCCCTTCTTGTATGCGACCCGTTGAACGCTATGGGCACGGTCACGATTGATGATGATCACGTCGGCTTCTCTGGTCAGCTCCTGGCCGGCGTAGCTGAACACGATCGTCGCCTCGGTGATCGGGATCATTCGTCTGCGGCGATGAATACCGGCAAGCGGGTCGGCGGTGTTCACGCCATGCAGGAAGCCCGTGATCATGTACGGCGGCAGATAGATCTCGACTTGAACGGCGCGGGTGGGCATGTGGTGCGCACCAGAGCCGGCCGGATCCGTAGGTTCGACGGCCCACAGATCTTCGGCCGCCAGCTCCTGATCGCCGGCCGCGACCTCACGCGCGTCCTCGAGCGCATACAGCGATGAATCGTGCACGGGGTACGTCTCGGACGTGTTCAGAAAGTCCGTCAAACGGGTATCGTCGGGCACCTCGAGCCTACCGTGAATGAGGCAATCGCCCGAATATCCCCTGAAGTCGATGTCCGGCATGTGCGCCCTACCTGGCTAGCTTCTCGCCCGTGACGATGATCCCATCAGTTGCCCGCGTCCAGTGGCCCGAAGGTCATGCGGTGCGGTGGTGGGCGGTGAGGGACTCGAACCCCCGACATCCTCGGTGTGAAACGAGAGGCCACCCATGCCGCCCCGTGTCCTCGGATGCCGTTCTGAGCGTGAACTGGGCCCCGCCACTCGTCTATTGTGACGCCTTGTGACGTCCCGTTGCGGGCCGTGTGTGATCCATGCGTGATCAAAGGCTGCCAGCGGACTTGACTGGGCGCGTCTAGCTGAGCGCTTCCTCAATTTCGCGGTGCGCCCGCTCGATCGTGGCGCGATCGCCCGCGCTTGCCGTTGCCTGTTCGCGGCGATGCTCGATCGTCCTGGAGTAGTCCATGGCGCGCTGAGGCTTGCGATGCCCACGACTACCTCACCCCGCCACGGTCGACCTCACAGACGCAATTCTTGAACGGGCTTTGGCCCCTTTGATCTCCGCCGAGCGGCTGGCCATCTCTTCGAGACGGCCGGCCTCGGTCAAGACAATGGCGATTGCCTCGCGCTTCCGACGTCCGACCTTGACCCGCTCGGTCTGGTCGAAGGCGCACTGAGACCACGGCACGACAGGCAAGCGACGTATGCTCCTGCCATGGCGAAACCAGAAACGGGCGGCGCGTGTCTCTATCGCGGCCATCTCGACCGATGCGACGAACCACCGAAGGGCGGGCTCTACGTTTGGGATCCCGAGTGGGTAATTTCTGTCGGACTGATAGCAGCCGCAGGTTCCCACAGCTCTGGAACGGGCACGCCGGGTGAGAATCGAATGACGCAACTCTGTGACCGCCACGCCGCCATGCTTGAGGCGAGACCCGCCTAGAAGGGCCCCGGTCGTCCCTCATCTGGCCAGACCGTGTGTGTGGGCATTTTGGATCGGCGTCGACCCGCGGAGGCCGACCCAGCCCTCGAGCAGTCCGTTTGGGTGATATCGGGCGATGCCCGCCGCCTCGTAATGTGCAGGTCAGTGCTTCGCCGGAGTGTGACGAGCTCGAAAGGGCCTTCGACCCAACGGGATGCCGGCAAATGGCGGCGCGCCTTTACAAGCCCTCCGAATTCGGCGGAGGGCTTTTCCATGTCAGGCCCGAGATAGGTGCCTGGTTGTGAAACGGCCCCGGTCGCTGCCGCTCATCTGGCCGGCCGCCAAAGCACCGAGGCGCGTTCGCTTTCTTGGAGCTCGTTCCACGCGGCCTTCGAGGTTTGACACGCTCTCGGCACATAGAAGCCGGTGCCCCCTGAGGGACACCGGCTGTGCTGACGACGCTGTCGGCGACAACGATCGGCAGCTAACTGCCCACGTCGTAACTACGGGTTCGGGTTATTCGAACCCGTGCTTGTATGTGCAGTCTGGGAAATAGCCCTTGACGGCCACGTCCGACGCGAGCTTGACCCAGTTGCCGTTCTTCGGGTTCTT
>JBBQEC010000075.1:0-10108 GCA_038320305.1 Candidatus Limnocylindrales bacterium
GTCCGGGCCGACAGCCCCCGCTCGTCCACGAGCCTCGTCGTCATCGCCTCTACGTCGAGCGGCCGCAGGTCCGTCAGCCTGACGTCGCCGATCGCCGGACGGATGTATAGGCGAGTGTGCAATTCGCGCTCAAGCCAGGTCGACGCGCGAACCTGATGACGCTGCGCCGCGAGCCATGGGGTGAAGAACTGGTCGACGGTCATTCGACCGCGCACCTTGCCCTGGGCGGTGTCGCTCTTGAGGGCCTCGAGTCTCGCGACCACGGCCACCCGAGTCTTGGCCGACAACACCTTCCTGACTTTCTCGCCAGTGATGTTGTTCTTTACGTTGAGCTCGGCGCGCCAGCGGCCCTCTGCCGTCTTGTAGACGCTGCCCTCTCGGCTGGATCGGCGGGCAGCATTGCCCATAGCGGGTTGTCCTGCCTTTCAATGCTGCTGTCTAGCGGTCTGGCCATTCGAGATTCAGACCGTCCTCTGTCCGCCAGTGTACGTAGTGGACTACCATTTTGCTACCACTCGGCCGGCGGACTCGTTGCCGAGTTGGGCCGCTGCTAGGCGAATGACGCTCACAATAGTGGCGGAGAGGGAGGGATTCGAACCCCCGGAACTTTCGTTCAACGGTTTTCAAGACCGCCGCCATAAACCGCTCGGCCACCTCTCCGCGGCCCAGAGAATATCCGTCGTCTGTTCAGGCCGGGACGAGAGGACCAACTGTCGACGCGAGCGGCTCGGGCAACGCGACCGAACCGTCTGGCCGCTGATATACCTCCAGCAGCGCGGCCATCGTTCGTGGCAAGGCCAGGCCTGAGCCGTTGAGGGTGTGCAGGGTCTCCGGTTTCGCGCCAGGCTCCGGCCGCCAGCGGATGTTCATTCGCCGCGCCTGGTAGTCGCGGAAGTTCGACACCGACGATACCTCCAGCCAGTCCTGGACGCCTGGCGCCCAAGCCTCGATGTCGAACTTCTTCGCCTGCACGAAGCCCATGTCGCCAGTCGCCATGAGCTTGACCCGATAGGCCAGCCCGAGCCTCTGCAGTACGACCTCCGCGCGTTCCGTCAGCCATTCAAGAGTGGCTGCCGAGTCCGCGGGCCTTTCGAAGCACACCATCTCGACCTTGTCGAACTGGTGGACGCGCAGGATCCCGCGCGTCTTGGCGCCGGCAGCACCAGCTTCGCGTCGGAAGCAGGGTGAGTAGGCGACGTAGCGAATCGGTAGTCGGTCGGCCTCCAGGATCTCGTCGCGGTGCATATTCGTGACCGGCACTTCCGCGGTGGGAACGAGGTACAGGTCGTCACGCGTGACGACGTACATCTGGTCTTCCTTGTCCGGGATCTGGCCCGTGCCGCGCGCCGAAGCCTCGTTGATCACGGCCGGCGGCCAAACCTCCGTAAAGCCGTGTTCGGTGGTGTGCAGGTCGAGGAAGAAGTTGATCAATGCGCGCTGGAGACGGCTGCCAGCACCGACATAGATGGGGAAGCCACTGCCAGCCACCTTTGCACCCGCCGCGAGATTGAAGATTCCGAGTGCGTCGGCCACTTCCCAGTGCGGTTTCTTGCCCTCCGATGAGGCGGGCTCGCCCCATGTCCGGACGATGACGCTGTCCTCCTCGCCACCGACCGGCACGTCCGGGTCCGGAGGCTGAGGAATGCGGAGCAGCAGATCCTCGAGGTGTGCGTCGATCTCGTGCAACCGTTGCTCACCGGAATCGATGCGCGTGCCGAGCTCCACTGACTGTGCCCGCAGTGCTTCCGCGCCGCCGCCGCCGGCCTTCATGGCCGCGCCCACCTGGGCGGAGATGTCCTTGCGCTGGGCACGCAAGGCGTCGACGTCACCGACAAGCCGGCGGCGCTCCTCGTCCGCGGCGATGGCCTTGTCGACGAGCGTCGGATCCTCGCGTTTGGCGATGGCGCCGTTACGGATCGTGTCGGCGTCGTCGCGTAGGCGCTGCAAACCGACGCTCATGGTGTCGCTCGTGCCGCCGCCGCCGCCTGGCGAAGGCGCTTGATGACGAATGCGGCATTGAGCGACGCGAGCAGCCAGCCCGCACGCGGCCCGTTGGCACGGCCGAGAAACGAGCGGTAGATCGAGCCGAAGGCATCGCCAGGTTTGAGCTCCATCGCACGTGCAGTGTCGAAGATCAGTGACTGCCATGCCTCGCCGCCGACGACTGTCTGCGGCTCAGCCGCGTTGGCCAATGCGGCGAGGTAGGTTCGCTGAGCGTCGGTCAGCTCGGCGACCATCGCGGGCATCGTGTCGTAGTCGACGGACAGGCGCGCTGAGTCGGGCGCCAGCGTCTCAAGCCACTTCTGTGCGCTCGCGATGCGTTCCAGGGCGATGTCCTGCTCCGCGTCATCGAGCGCACTGCCCTTCTCCGCCGCGAGCCGATCCACGATGTCCGGGCCCGGCACCTGGAGCAGCAACGCCAGATGGGCAAATGCCGGCCGGAACCGGGCTGCCTCCACCGCGGCATCCGCCTCCGCGTCCACGAGGGACAGCGCATAGATGCGGTCAGGGTCGGGTGGCAGCTCGCCGCGCTGTGGGCGGCCGGCGACCGCGTCTGCAATTCGGTCGAACTCGTCGAATAGCCGCGGAATGGTGTCCCCGGACGGGTCGAAGTCGATCGCCTTGGTGGGCCTGTGGCGGAGAAACAGGAAGCGCGTCAGAGTCGGTGGCAGGATGTCCGCGATCTCGTGCGCGGCGGCACCCTCACCGCGCGACGTGCTCATCTTGCGGCCGCCGATATTGAGGAACTCGTACGGGATGTTGAGCGGCGGCTCACGGTCGAAGACCCGCCGCGAGATCGCGTCGGCGCGGTCGCGCGAGCCGCCGGCCGTGGCAAGGTCCTTGCCGCAGCCCTCGATCGTGGCGCCAACAAGGCCCCAGCGGGCGGCCCAATCAACGTTCCAGACCATCTTGGCGCGGCCACCGAAGGGCGACACTCGTCCCTTCCAGCCGCAGCCCTGCGCCCAGTCGACCAAGTCCGCGCGACACTCGTAGGAGACCTCTTTACCGTCCCAGTCGCGTGCGGCAGTCGTGCCAATTCGGCCGCAGTTCTCGCAGATGACGCTGATCGGCAGCCAGCCCTCGGGATGGTTGACCGTGCTCACCGTGCGGTAGATGTCGAGGATCGTGTCGGCCCCGTCGAGGGCGCGCGCAATGTACGGATCCATCTTGCCCGACGCGTAGTTCTCGGACATCCAATACAGGTGCGGATGGATGCCCAGGTCGGCGAACGTCTCTAGAAAGAGCGTCGCAAAATGACGCGCATAGTTTGGATGCGGGCTGCCTTCTGGCGCTGGAACGTGCGCCAACGGCACGCCCATGTACTGCTCGATCGCATCGGGCGTCAAGCGCGCCTGCGAATCCATGGGATCGAGGTCCTCTACGCCATAGCGAAACTCGACCTCCGTGCCGTGTTCGGCGACCGCACGTCTGACAGCGTCATGCAGCACGACGCCGCGCAGGCTACCGACGTGTACGGTGCCTGACGGCGTCTTGGAATCGTTTACAACCTGCCGACCACGGACCTGGCCGGCAATCTCGTCGGCCCAGTAGGCCTGCGCCGGCCGGTTTGTCGCCGGCATCACTGCGCTGGTCTCTAAGAGATGCTCAGGATCTTGTACTTGGTGTCGCCGGCCGGCACGCTGACGGTGATTTCGTCGCCCTTCTTGCGGCCGAGCAATGCGCGCCCGACGGGCGATTCATTCGAGATCTTGCCTTCCGCAGGAGCCGCCTCAGCCGAGCCCACGATCTGGAAGCTCTCCTTGCCGTCGTCGGACTGCAGCGCGACAGTCGATCCGATCTGAACGTGCGTCGCGGAGTGGTTCTCTTCAATCACGACGGCGTTCTTGACCAAGGCCGTCAGGGTCTGGATGCGGCCCTCGACGAACGCCTGCTCGTTCTTGGCGTCCTCGTACTCGGCGTTCTCAGTTATGTCGCCATGTTCCTTGGCCTCGTGGATGCGCGCGGCAACCTCTGCGCGCTTCACATTGACCAGCTCATCGAGCTCATGGCGGACCTGCTCAAGGCCATCCTTGGATACGTATGCGGGCTTGTTGTTCATGGCAATCACAAAGCTCGTACGAAATTGGAAAACCGCGTGCTCACACGCCGAAAAGCACGTTGATGGACCGGAGTCCGCGGATTGTAGGCTCGCTCCATTTGAGCGTCAAACGTGCGAGGAACAACACCCACAACACTTGCAAAAGTGTCCAGAAAACAGTGAAGGAGCGGCTGCCGCTGCCGCTCCTTCACCGGGGATGCGGGATGGTTCGTCCCGAGCCATCGACGTCCGTGTCGTATCGGTGGCTGGGGCAATGTTTATCGTTCGCGGCGTCGGCCGTGATAGGACATCGGCATTCAGGTCGCTGGTGCTGCCGTACGGGGGTCACTGCCCACCAACCAAACGAACGGCCCACTGCCCCACCAGAGCCGCCCCGTACTCGGATACCGGTGCCCTCCAGTACGGCCGTCTCACGTTGCGGCGACGCGCCGGGGGCGGAGGCCGGGCGCGTGGGCCACGCCGGGGCGCCGGGGCCACACGCCAGGCCGCGCGCCGGGGCCGCAGGCCGGGGTGCTGGGGTGCTGGGGCCACGGGCCAGACGGCTGCGGGTCGCAGCCCTTAGATGGCAGGCGCCGCCAATCTCTGCAGACGCTTGTGCAGCCGATCCAGCGCGGCGCGGTCGGCGCACGCGACGAAGACAGTGTCGTCACCGGCGATCGAGCCGGCGACCTCCGGCCAGCCAGTGCGGTCGAGGGCCGCCGCAATCGCGTGCGCGGACCCAGGCGTCGCGCGCAAGACGAGCATCAAACCCGCCGGCCGAATGTTGATCGGCAGGTCGCGCAGGATCATCGCCAGCCGTTCGTCGGCGCTCGTCTCCTGCTGGCCGCCTCGCGCAGGCAGGGCGTAGGCACGCTCCTGGTCGTCGCGGCTGACCTTGACCAGGCCCATCTCGGCGACATCGCGGCTGACCGTCGCCTGAGTCGCACGGAAGCCACGGTCACGCAGCGCGGCAGCCAGCTCGTGCTGGGTGCGGATGACCCGTGTGCTGATCAAGTCCCGGATCTGCTGCTGACGCAGCCTCTTCATTACTTCCATCGTCTCCCCCGATTTTCGACCGACGGAGCGATCAGCGCATCAAAAGCAGAATGGCAACCAATACGGCGAAGACAATTCGATACGCCACGAAGATATCGGTGCTGTGATTCTGCAGGTACCGAAGCAGCCATCTGATCGCGAGGACACCAGAAATCGCCGCGGCCGCCATGCCCGCCACGAGCGCGAGCGCGTCGTGTGAGCTGAGCGATGTGCCGCCCAGATCGCGCATCTTCCAGACCGTCGCACCGGCGATCACGGGGATGCCCATCAGGAATGCGAAGCGCGCCGCTGCCGGCCGCTCCAGTCCAAGGAAGAGGCCGCTGGCGATCGTGATGCCCGAACGTGAGATGCCCGGGAAGAGCGCGAAGGCCTGAGCGATGCCGATCAGCAGCGCGTCGAGCCATTTGAGCTCCCAGATCTTGCGCGTGTGGCTGGCGATGCGCTCGGCCACGTAGAGCACGACCGCGCCGACCACGAGCAGCACCGGGACCCAGATCAGGTTCGCTCTGAAGGCAGTGTCGAAGAAGCTCTCGAAGGCCGCGCCCAGGATCGCAGCAGGGATCGTGCTGATGAGCAGCAGCCACGCGAGGCGTCGATCGTGGTCGCCGTCGAGTGATCGATCACGGATGGACGCGAAGAATGCGCCGAGCAGGCGCAGCACATCGCGCCAGAAGTAGATGAGCAGCGCCACGAGCGTACCGGCGTGAAGCATCACGTCGAACGTGGCGCTGTTGATGAACGCCTCATTCCAGCCGAGCAGCGGCGGAATGACGATCAGGTGGGCGGACGACGAGACCGGCAGGAACTCAGTCAGTCCCTGCACGATCCCAATCACGATCGCCTGAAAAACGATGTCCATCGTGGGTCAGCCTATCTGCGCGGAAATGCCGCTGCCCTTGTGGCTTGCTGTGAGTTCGTATCCGGCTCGGCTAGCGGATGAACAGCGGCGCCAGAACGAGGGAGATCGTGGCGAGGAGTTTCACGAGCACGTGCAGCGACGGGCCGGCAGTGTCCTTGAACGGGTCACCGACGGTGTCACCGACGACGGCCGCGGCGTGGGCATCCGAGCCCTTGCCGAGAACGTTGCCCAGCTCATCCTTGAGGTGGCCCGACTCGATGTACTTCTTGGCGTTGTCCCACGCCCCACCGCCGTTGTTGAGGACGGTCGCGAGCAGAACGCCGGAGATCGTGCCCACCATGAGCATGCCGGCGACGGCCTCGGCGCCGAGGAGGAGGCCAATGACGACAGGGAACGCGACGGCGACGAGACCCGGCGCGACCATCTCACGCAGGGCAGCCCTGGTGGTGATGTCGACGACCCGGGCATAGTCGGGACGCTGCGTGTAATCCATGATCCCGGGCATCTCGCGGAATTGACGACGCACCTCGACGATGATCGTCTGCGCGGTCTTGCCCACGGCGCGGATCGCGAGCGAGCTGAAGAAATAGGCAAGCATCGCCGCGAGCAGCGCCGCGATGAAAACGTTGACGTTCTGCAGGTTGATCGAGTCGAGCAGCTGGGCGCCGGGGACACCGGCGGCGATGCGGCGGCCCTCGATCACGTTGATCTTGTCGATGTACGCCGAGAAGAGCAGGAACGCGGCCAACGAAGCGGACGCGATCGCGTAGCCCTTGGTCAGGGCCTTCGTGGTGTTGCCGACCGCATCGAGGCGGTCCGTGATCTCGCGCGCGCCGGCCTCTGCGCGGCTGAACTCGGCGATGCCACCCGCGTTGTCGGTGATGGGTCCGAACGTATCCATGGCCAGGATGTATGCCGTGGTCATGAGCATGCCCATGGTCGCAACCGCTGTTCCGAAGATGCCGCCGACGTTGACGCCGTTGGCGACCAGGTTGGCCTGGTTGCCGAGCCAGTAGCTCACGAACAACGCGATGCTGATGGTCACGGCGGTCACCAAGGTCGTCTCGAAACCAACCGCCGTGCCGGCGATGATGTTCGTGGCGGGGCCCGTCTTGGAAGCTTCAGCGATCTCACGAACCGGTCGAAATGAGCCCGCTGTGTAGAACTGTGTGATGTAGACGAAAGCGACGCTCGTAGCGAGACCGACGATGCCGGCGAGGAAGAAGTACACCCAGGTCGGCAGGCCGAAGGTGGTTCCTACAGCACCGTTGGTGTTCATCATCACGTTGGTCACGATGAACAATCCCACCACGGACAGCAGGGTCGTGACCCAGTAGCCGCGGTTGAGCATGTTCATGGGATCTTCGTCTTCCTTGCCGCGCACGAAGAAGATGGCGACGATCGTGGCCAGCAGGCCGAAGGCGCGTACGACGAGAGGGAAGAAGATCCACGCTTCGGGATAGGGCCACCCTGCAGTCAGTGCGATCGCGTAAACGGCGACGCCCAGGATCATTGCGCCAATATTCTCGGCAGCGGTCGACTCGAACAGGTCGGCACCACGGCCGGCGCAATCGCCGACGTTGTCGCCAACGAGGTCCGCGATGACACCCGCGTTGCGCGGATCGTCCTCGGGGATGCCCTTTTCAACCTTGCCGACGAGATCGGAGCCGACGTCGGCGGCCTTGGTATAGATACCACCGCCCAGCTGGGCGAAAAGGGCCACGAAGGAGGCCCCGAAGCCAAAACCGACGATCAGGAACGGAGCCTCGGCGACGGTCACATCCGCGACCACGGTCTCGTACAACGTGAAGATGCCCCACACGCCCAGGAGCGAGAGGGCGACCACGAGGAAGCCTGAGACGGCGCCGCCGCGCATGGCCACCTGAACAGCCTCGACCAAGCTGCGGCGCGCCGCCGCTGCGGTCCGCACGTTCGACTTGACGCTTATGTACATGCCGATGATCCCGGAGGCCATCGAGCACGCTGCGCCGACGATAAATGCGATCGAGGTCATGACCGCGATCGGCAATCCGGCGAGGCTGGGCACGTCGGCAACGTCAGGCGTCTCGACGAAGAAGATCACCAGGCCGATCACGACAGCGCCCGCAACCGCAAGAACTGCGATCGTGGTGTACTGACGTCGAATGAAAGCGACCGCGCCCTCATTGATCGTGCTGGCCACGTCGCGCATGGCGTCCGTGCCTGTATCTCGTCCGAGGACGTTGCGCGCCAGATATCCGGCAAACGCTATGGCAGCGATGCCGGCGATCGGGATGATCCATTGAATGGCCGCGGCATTCACGCTTCGAAAAGCCTCCCTAATGTCTGGCGGGCAGCGGGCGCGAGGTCAGAGACCGACCGCAGCGTCCGCGAGGTGGGTCCGTGATCGGACATGAAAATGGCGCCGGACAGGGCAAAGTCGCCGACGCCGGAAGCGGCGGGAGTGTAGCAGAGCAACACCACTCGGCTGAGGTCACGGCGCCAGGCGACCCCGATTCGACCGCCGTCCCGGCGACACAGGCCGAGGACGGCGATGCCAACTACACTGCCCCGCCTGTGAACCGGAAGCCGCTGGGTTGTCTCATCGAAGTTGCCGAGACGCTCATTCTGACCATCGTCATCTTCTGGCTCATCCAGACCTTCGTCGCGCAGCCATATCGCGTCGAGCAACAATCGATGGAAACGACACTGCTGCCGGACCAATACGTGCTCGTCGACAAACTCACGCCGCGCTTCGACTCGTACTCGCGTGGCGATATCGTCGTCTTCAACCCGGTTATCCGCGACGGCGCGTGCACCAATCCGGTCGAGGATCCGAATGATCCGCCGCCCACGCCGTACATCAAGCGCGTAAGCGGCGAGCCGGGCGACACGGTCAGCCTTCAGGGCGGAGACGTGTTCGTCAACGGGGTGATGATCGACGAGCCATACGTCCATGGCGCCTCAACACACCCGTTGAGCGGCACGACGACATGGACCGTCGAGCCGGACCGACTCTTCGTCATGGGCGACAACCGCAACAACTCGACCGACTCCCGCTCGGACCAGATCGGCGAGATCTGCACGAACGACGTGATCGGCCGAGCGTTCCTGCGCTACTGGCCGATCAACACGATCGGCATCCTGCAGACTCCGACATATCCCACCGTGCCGCCGTCCACGAATGGCGTGCCTGCCGCGACGACTACGCCCTAGCCCCGCGGCGAGCCCGCCGGCGGCGACGCGCGAGCGACCGGGCACGACGCGCCGATATCACTCACGAGATGCCGCGAACCAGGCGGCCGCTGTGCCGGACTATCGCTAACTTCAGCCACAGCACCGCTATCCAGGTCGAGGGTGGGCGGGTACCGCCAACTTCGGCGTGGGTGCGAATTAGGGTCCTCGGTTGCACGAATCACGCTCAAATCGACCAGATCAGAGGTCCGTCTGTTTGCGAACGGTGGCCAGACTGAAGTTACGCAGGTTGGGCCGGCCGCGGCGACCACGGGGGCGTCGCGGCGCGGCGATTTCGGGAGCCGCGGGGAGCGTCAGTCCGTGTCGAGGATCCAGCGATCGAGGTCGCGCTCGTAGTCGACGAGCTCATCCGGCTTGAACCACAGGGCGACTTCGGCGGCGGCCGTCTCGGGCGAGTCGGACCCGTGGACCAGATTGTGGCCGGTGTCGAGCGCGAGGTCGCCGCGGATCGATCCGGGCGCGGCCTGTGACGGTCGAGTCGCACCGTTGATCTCGCGGCAGACGGCGATCGCGTTGGGTCCCTCGACGGCCATCGCGACGAGCGGACTCGAGGTGATGAAGTCGATCAAGCTCGCGAAGAACGGCTTGCCGCGGTGCACGTCGTAGTGCTGCTCGGCCAGCGCGCGCGGCACCAGCAGCATCTTCATGCCCGCGATGCGCAGTCCGCGCTGCTCGTAGCGATCGGCAATCCTGCCGATCAGGGCGCGCTGGACGCCGTCAGGCTTGATCAGGATCAGGGTTCGTTCGGCCAAATCGGGACTCCTTAGCTGAGCAGGGTCAGTGCCTTCTCGAGCAAATTCACCATTTGCAGGAAATCTGATTCCTGTTTTATTGTCACCATCAACAATTTTATCCAGATTGGTAACGCCTGGAGACGAAGTTACTTTCCCATTTTTAGCATTCAGAACAAGCTGGTCATC
>JBBQEC010000076.1:0-10102 GCA_038320305.1 Candidatus Limnocylindrales bacterium
GAACCAGCTCGACTACACCAGTGTCGGATCGGGGGACGCGTCGTGGCTTGCGTACGATCCCAATCTTGGTCCGCAGCTGCGCAAGGCCAACAGCTTTGGCCTCTCGTACTACGGCTTCAACACGACCGTGGCGCCGTTCGACAACGCCAATGTCAGACGCGCCTTCGCAGAGGCCGTCAACTGGGATCGCATCGTGACACTCGCCGGTGCGACGCCGGCGACGTCGATGGTCCCGCCCGGCGTGCAGGGACGCGACGACAAGGACTACCGGCCCAAGTACGACGTCGCTGACGCCAAGGCGCTGATGGCCGCGGCCGGCTTTGAGAACGGCCAGAACTTTCCGTCCGTGACGCTCGCAACATACGGCGTGGGCTTCGAGCAGACCGTCGCGCAGGAGCTGCACGATAACCTCGGCGTCACGGTCAACGTTGAGGCGCTCGATTTCGAGCATTACCTCGAACAGGTCGCCGCGGCCCGCACGCCCACTTTCTGGTCGCTGAGCTGGATCGCCGACTACCCCCAGGCGCACGACTTCCTGGGCCTGCTGCTCCAGACGGGCAGCACGAGCAACACGGGCAAGTGGAGCAACGCCGACTACGACAAGCTGATCGCCCAGGCGGCGGCGACAGCCGATGTCGGTGCTCAGACCGCGCTGTACGGCCAGGCGCAGGACATCCTGACCCAGGAAGTGCCGGCAATTCCTGTGGCTTACGACGAGTCATGGGCGCTCAGCCGGACTGGTCTCGAAGGAGCTCTTCAGTCGGGCGTGGGCCTGATCCGGTACGCAGGCCTGGAATGGGCTCCGGGCACGGGCCAATGAGTTTTCAGGCCTGGTCGCGCTGGCTCGTTGCGGCGCTGGGCGCGGCGCTTTTCATGGTTGCGCTGGCGCCCACGGTCGCGCTTGCGTCAGCGCCAACGTTCGGGACGCCGTCCACAACCGCAGTTCTGGGCCAACCACTGTCGTTCACTTCGACCATCGATGGCGAGGACATTGCCTCGGTCGACGTGATCGTTCATTTGCTCGGCAATCCCACGTCGATCGTGGTTGGCGCCGGAACGCAGCTCAACAACATCTACCAGGCGCAGGCGAACATCGACATCGCGTCGTCGGCCGGCTGCGCGTGCCTCGCCGACGGCCAAAGTGCACCGAATACTCAATTCGACTACCAGTTTCGCGCAACCAACAGCGACGGCGGCACGAGCCTTGGGCCTGTCGCAGAGGGCATCGTCGAGGACACGCGCTTCGATTGGCAGACATTGACCAAGGGCAACGTGACCATTCATTGGTATTCCGGTGACCAGGCGTTCGCCAATTCGGCCGCTGACGCGGCCAATGCTGCCATCGACAAGGCTGCGACGTCGCTCGGCGTGACGATCGACAAGCCCTTTGACATGCTCGTCTACGACACCGAGGAGGCGATGCGCAGCGCGGTTTCACCGGGCCGCGAGAACGTCCAGGCGGAAGCCCATCCCGATATCGACACGATCTTCGCGTGGCTGCCGAGCAACCAGGCGGCGGATCGATACAATCAGACTGTCATCGCCCATGAGCTGACCCATCTCGTGTTCCATCACGCGGTCGATAACCCGTATCACGGCGTGCCGCGCTGGCTCGACGAGGGCGTTGCGGTTTACGAATCAGAGGGCTACACGAGCCAGTGGCACAGTTACGTGGGTGCCGCCGTGGACGATCAGTCCCTCATTCCGCTGGACGGCATCGCCGGCCTGTTTCCATCTGTGCAGTCCGGTTTCTACCTCGCCTACGGCGAGTCGGTTGCCGCGGTGGACTTCTTCATCCGCACATATGGCGAACCCAAGCTCTGGGAGCTGGTCAACAGCTACGCCAACGGAGTCTCTGACGACGAGGCATTCACGGCCGCGACCGGGGCCGGTGTCGACGCGTTCAACGCGGCGTGGTTCCAGTCGCTGGGCTTGACACCACCCGCGCCCGCCGGACCGCAGCCGGGTGCGCCCGGGCCGGTACCGTCCGACTGGACCGCGCAGGGCGCACCTGCGACCCTCTCACCACCAATCCTGACACCGCCAGGCGGCCCGGGCGCTACGCCGCGTGGCACAGACAGCACGAACGGAGCACCGCGCGAGACGGCGCGGCCGCAGTCGACGGGAGTACCGGGTGCACCTTCAGGCGGCACACAATCGGATGCGGGGAGCATCCTCGTGATCCTCGGGCTCGTTGTCGTGCTGATCATCGGCACGCTCGGAGTCGGAATCGCGGTGCGTAGCCGCTCGCAGCGGCCGCCGGGCAGCTATTGAGCACCGTGTCCAGTCCGGTTGTCGAATTCCGAGTCGGAGATCGGGTCATCCTCGCGCGCGCGCATCCGTGCGGAAGCACCGGCTGGGGCGTCGTCCGCGTTGGCGCGGATATCGGGCTCGTATGCGAGGGCTGTCAGCACCGGGTGCTGATCGAGCGCCGTCAGCTCGAACGTCGGCTCAAGAAGTTCGTGGAACGCGGCCCCGCGGCGGCCGACGAGGTCGAACCTTGACCGCCGCCGCGCAGGCTGACGACTCCGCCGCCGCTGTACTCCACAACCGCAAGTTCCTGTCGCTCTGGATTGCCCAGGTCGTAACCCAGGTCGGCGGCAACATGGTGCTGTTCGGCCTGACCGTCGAGGTCTTTGGACTGACCGGCAAGAGCACCTCGGTCAGCCTGCTCATTCTCAGCTTCCTGGTGCCAGCGGTCATCTTCGGCGCCATCGCCGGCGTTTACGTGGATCGTCTCGATCGGCGCCTGATCCTGGTCGTTGCGAACGTCGCGCGAGGCGGTCTATTCCTGCTCTTGCTCGTGGTCCCGCAGGACGTGCTGGTCATCTGCCTGATAACAGCGGTGATTTCCACGTTGAGCACGTTCTTTGGCCCGGCTGAGCTCGCCATGATCCCGGTCGTCGTGCCGCGTAAGCAGCTTTTGGCTGCCAACTCGCTATTTGTCATTACGCTCCAGGCGTCATTCTTCCTTGGCTTCGCACTGCTCGGGCCGCTGGTCGTCAAGATCTCCAACCAGCAGGTGCTGCTCGTCATGGTTGCGGCGAGCTACTTCGTCGGCGCGCTGCTGTGCCTGACGCTGCCCAGCTTCAACCCGCGCATCCTTGGCAACAATGCAGCGGTAGCGCTGGGCGAAGCGAGCGGCGCGGTCAAATCGACCTTCGGCCAGCTCGCCGACGGCGTGCGCTTCATCCTCAACAACCGCAGCGTGTTCTGGCCGCTGACCTACCTGGCCGTGACCTCGTCACTCATAGGTGTCCTGGGCGTGCTCGGCCCGGGATTCGCGACCCAGGTCCTCGGACTGTCCGAATCAGACTTCGTCGTCGTCGTATTGCCGCTCGGTGTTGGACTGATCTTTGGCATCCTCGTTCTCAACACGTACGGCAAGCACGTCTCGCGCCGGCGCGGCATCGAATTCGGACTATTCGGGCTGGGCTTTACCCTGCTTGCGCTCTCACTCGTGCAGCCGCTCATGGCCCGCGTCCAACTCGCCGTGTCGCTGCTCTCGATCGTCATCGCTGTCGCCTTCGCCGTCGGCATTGCCTACTCGTTCGTGGCCGTGCCGGCGCAGACCCAGCTCCAGGAAGAGCTGCCCGAGGAGGTCCAGGGTCGCGTATTCGGCGTGCTCAACATGCTCGTGAGCATCGCGAGCTTCCTGCCCATCATCATCGTCGGACCCATCGCCGACGCCGTCGGGACGTCGTGGGTCGTGGCGGGCTCAGCGATGGTCGTGCTGCTCGTGGGGGTTGGCTCGGTCCTGATCGGCCGGCCCACGAACCGGGGCCAGCTCGGTGGCCGGCTGGTCGATGCCTTCGACCCCGTCGCCTTGACCGGCCGCTCGCTGACCGCGCCGATCAGCGTCCATTACCTCGATGACGGCAGCGGCAAGGCTGCCGTCAACATCATCTCGCCGGTCGTCCCCGGCCAGCCCGGACCGGCCGACGGCGACGACGAGTGACGCGCATCGCCATCGTCTTCACCGGCGGAACGATCTCGATGCGGCCCGACGCCGCGGCCGGCGGAAACATCCCGGTCCTGGACGGCGCCGCGATCCTGGCGCGTGCGCCGGAGGTTGCGACGATCGCGGACATCGAGGCGATCGACTGGGGCATGGTCCCGGCTTCGCATCTCAGGTTCGCCCAGATCCTTTCGATCGCACGTGTTGCCGATGACCAATTGCGCAGGCCCGACATTGACGGCGTCGTCGTCGTCCAGGGAACCGACTCGATCGAGGAGACCTCGTTCGCCTACTACCTCCTTCTTGCCACCGACAAACCCGTGGTGATTACAGGCGCGATGCGCGACTCCGTGGCGCCGGACTACGACGGCTCGCGCAACCTCGCCGACGCGGTGCGCTGCGCGGCCGCGCCGGAGATGCGCGGCAACGGCGCGTTGGTCGTTATGGGCAGGTTCGCCATTTCTGCCGATGTCGTCGTCAAGCGCGACACGACGGCCCTCGACACGTTCCAGGCGCGCGAGGGATTGCCCATCGCGCGCGTCGTGGACGGGGCGGTTGTGCAGGTTTCCCAGCGCTCGCCGCGGCGTGTGCTGCCGCGCATCCCGGACGCAGCGGTCGAGGATGTCTACCTGGTCACGGCCGTGGCAGGCATGGATGGATCGTTGGTGCGCGGCATCGCACCGCTCCGTCCGCGCGGCCTGGTCGTCGCCGCGACCGGGACCGGCAACACCCATCCGGACGTGCTCGCGGCAGCGCTGGAGCTGGCGGCTGACGGGACGACGGTGGTTCTGACGACGCGGTGCGCCACCGGAGAGGTCGCACCGCTCTACGCCTTCCCCGGCGGTGGCGCCACATGGCAGCGCGCCGGCGCGATCCTCTCCGGGTTCGACGGCCCCAAGTCTCGCGTGGCTCTGGCCCTGGGTCTTGCGGCCGGGTTGGATCGGACGGCGTTGTCGGCCCTCCTCGCGCCCAGGGACGCTTCTTGACCACTTCGCCGCGCGCCGATTTGATCGTCAGTGGCCAAATCGCAACGCTTGCGGGCGAATCGGGCTGGGGTTGGCAACCAACGCTCGCGATTGCTGGCGGGCGGGTGATCGGTGCCGGTCCAGAGTCGGAAATCGAGGCCCTTGCCGGTCCGTCGACCGGGCGCCTGCGCATCCCGGATGGCCATATGGCGATGCCCGGCATCACGGATGCACATCTGCATCTGATGGAGCTGGTTCTGGGCGAGTCGCACGTTGACCTGAACGGCATGAACCTGCCACAGACTCTGGCCGCGCTCGCTGCGGCGGATTTTGATCGGCGGCTCGAAGGCGACGACGATGGCTGGCTGTTGGGCCATGGGTGGTCGATGCATGACCTGGGCCGCTGGCCCGACGCGGACATGCTCGAGAGCGTCGCGCCCGGCCGACCGATCGCCCTGTACGCCCACGATCACCACGCGCGTTGGGTCAGCCGCGCGGCAATTCGCATGGCAGAAATAGATGGAGCACGTGGCGAAGCCCTGGGCGAGCTGGTCCGCCGCGACGCCAACGGCAGGCCAACCGGCGTCCTCCACGAAGCCGCTGGCTCGTTGCCTGATGTCGCCTTTCCGGAACCTGCGCGCGACGAACTTCACGTCTGGCTGGCGGCTGTAGCGCGGCGCCTCGCGGGCCTCGGCCTGACCGGATGCCACGACCCGGGCGTGCTCAACGATGACCTGGCGATGGCACGCGGGCCGATCTTCTATCGCGATCTGGCAGAGGAGGGGACCCTGTCGCTGCGTGTCCACTCGTCGATCCGGTCGGGACAGTTGGCGGACGCGATCGAGCTTGGCTGGCGGAGCGGCCAGACCGTTGGGCGGTACACCGCCGGATGGCTGAAGCTCTTCTCAGACGGTTCTCTCGGTTCGCGTAGTGCAGCGCTGCTCGAGCCATACCTGGACATGGACTTCAACCGGCCAACGGGCGGGCCGCGCGGCATGGTGGTAACTGGTGCGGACGAGCTTCGCGAATTGCTGAGTCGGGCAGGGGCGGCGGGGATCGCGGGCCAGGTGCACGCCATTGGCGATGCGGCCGTGCGCATGGCACTCGATGTCTTTGAGGAGTTGCCAGCCGTTGACTTGCCCCTGATGCGCCGGATCGAGCACGCCCAGCTCGTTGACCCGTTGGATCAGCCTCGTTTCGGTGCGCTGGGCGTCGCCGCGTCAATGCAGCCGGTGCACCTGCGCAGCGACGCGACCCAGGAGCGCGAGGCATGGGGAGTGCGTGCCGAGGAGACGTTCCCGCTTCGGGGATTGCTCAAAGGTGGAGCGCTCATCCCGTTCGGCACTGATGCGCCGGTCGAACCACCGGATCCGTGGCCGGGCATCGCGGCCGCATTCGCGCGCCGCGATCCGTTCGACGCCGAAGCTGTGCCGGTGGGCATCGATCACGCGATCGGCCTCGAGCGTGCCGTCCGTGCCGCGTGCCTGGATCCAACGCTCGTCGCTGGTCGAACCGATCTTGGCCGACTGTTGCCCGGCTACGTGGCGGACTTGATCGTTGTTCCGCGCATCTTGGCGGAGGACGAGCCGGATCCTGCTGAGATCGCGTCAATCCGGCCGCTCCTGACAATGATCGACGGCGAGGTCGT
This sequence comes from Candidatus Limnocylindrales bacterium, assembly GCA_038320305.1. Classification (GTDB taxonomy): domain Bacteria; phylum Chloroflexota; class Limnocylindria; order Limnocylindrales; family CSP1-4; genus JALYGJ01. The sequence goes on from JBBQEC010000076.1 coordinate 6,572, forward strand.
CCACGGAGCCTTTTGATCAGCCGAACTTGAACGGCTCGGCTAGACTCAAGGCCCTCGAGGGCGGCTAGCTCAGCTGGTTAGAGCACTTGCTTGACATGCAAGAGGTCACTGGTTCGAGTCCAGTGTCGCCCACCAATCCCTTTGATCCGAGTACGAGATGACCGGCATAGCGCGGTCTTTCTTTCTGCCCCGTTGGCCACTGCACTCAACATGATTATAGCCCCGGTCAGTTCTGAGGGGCGTCTTGTTCTCGGTGGGGGTCCGGTACCACGACGATCCACGGGTCAACGCGCAATTCACCGTGAAGGACGCTACTGACGACGGCATCGGGCCCGGGGCGTTGCCGTCGCGCAAGGATGGTTCCTTCCAATGCACATTCTTCGACAAGGCGACGGAGGTTGCCCGCCAGCGGGATCTACTCCCTCAACGTCGGCAGTTCTGGGACGACTGTCGCATGAGTTCGGTCACCGCCGACGCCGGAGGAGGCCTGGATCGTGGTGCGTGAGTTACGGCTCGTCCAGTGCGGAACGCGCCTCAAGAACATGCGGCGTTGCTTCAGGTTGGGCTCATGTGGTAATGACAACCTAGCCCGGTGCATCGGCCAGCCTCTGTTGCCCTGAAATTGCTCGTGGTCGTCGCGACAGCGGTTGCCTGCAGCGGCCAGGTCGTGGATCCATCGCTCAGTGCGTCGATTGTCGACGGCACGGCGTTGCCCGTTCCGGAAAGTTTGTTGACAACCCCGGGCCAGCTTCAGACTGCCGCGCCATGGGGAACACCAGCCGCAACAGGGACGTTTGCCCCCGACGCGACCTCGCAGCGCTTTCCGGGCGGGCTGCTGATCGCCGATCGGCTCAACAACCGGCTTGTCGCAGTGAACGACGACGGCACGATCCTATGGCGCTTCCCGGTCGACGGAAGTCTGCCGGCCGGTCAAACGTTCTCCGCCGACGACGCGTTCGTCACTCCGGACGGGAAATCGGTTCTGGCAAACGAGGAGTCGAACCAGATCGTTGTTCGGATCGACATCGCTACCGAGACCATCGTCTGGCAGTACGGCACGTACGGTGTCAAGGGTTCAGGGCCGAATCAGCTCTGGACACCGGACGACGCCTACCCGCTGCCGAACGGAGACGTCACGATCGCCGACATCAAGAACTGCCGAGTCATCGAAGTCACGCCCGGCGGACAGATCGTCAAGCAATGGGGAGCGCCCGGAAACTGCACGCACAACCCGCCCACGAGCCTCGCGCGGCCGAATGGCGACACGCCACTGGCCGATGGCGGCATGCTGGTGACGGAGATCACGGGCTCACGCGTCGTGCGGCTTTCAGCGACGGGCGCGGTCGTCTTCGACGTGCACGTACCCGTGCGCTATCCCTCCGACGCGCAGCTGCTGGCCGACGGAAATATTCTCGTAGTCGATTATTCGAACCCCGGCGCGGTGCTCGTCGTTGACCCGAGCTCCGGGACGACCGTGTATCGCTATGGACCCGCGTCCGGCCCCGGCAGCCTCAACCGTCCCAGTCTCGCGATACCACTTTCGGACGGAACGTTCGCGGCCAACGACGACTACAACCATCGAATCGTCGTGATCGACCCCAAAACAAATTCGATCGTATGGACCTACGGGCACGATGGCCAACCCTCCGCCGCCGACGGCTATCTCAATTTGCCCGACGGCATCGACGTCGCTCCGGCCGGCAGCTTCCGCTGAGCGACTCAGCGCCACCAGCCCGCACGGCGTTGACACTGATGTGAGTTGGAGGGCGGAACGCCGATGAACCTATTGGGCGATCACCTCGGCTCGGTCCCCGGCCAACAGCCGTTGCGGATGCTGAAGGAACAAGTGCCCTGGGGATTCCTGGCTCGGCTCGAAGATCCAGATCACGTCGTAGCGATCGTCCGGCCACACCTGAGGGATTCCCTCTGCGCTACCTCGGATCGCTGCCGCGAGCGATGGGATTAGGTTGTGCTCCCATGCGATCAGCACGACACCATCAGCCGCCATCGCCGCCCGCGCGAGATCGGGCACCTGTGGCTTGGCGAATCGGGTGTTGATCGTGAGGCCCAATCGCTCCGCCAGTGGATCGAGCGTCTCGCGCGGGCGGCGACTGCTGCTGCCGATCGCGACCATTGAAGCGAACAGGTGCGTGGGAGTGGGCAATGCGGTGCTTCTCACCGAGGTCGCAGGACCGCCGGAGAACAGATTGACGAGGGCTCCGGCTCGCTGCCAGCCCCGCGGCGTGAGGGATTGCGGGTCCGGGTCTCCGTTGATGTCAACCCCATGTGGTGACCCATCGCCCACAGGCTTCTCTGCGTGCCGGATGACCATGATCGTCGTCATTACCAAGACTCCAGTTCAGTCGGTCAGGTGAACATGCGCGGCTCGTCAGTCGAGAATTATTCGCTCGTGCCAGTACGGAATATGAGTGGGTAGGCCCAGTGCGTCGATCTTGGGCTCGATCGCCGTTTGCGCCTCAGGATCGCCGTGGACCAAGAAGACGCGCCTGACGCCGTTGGCGCCAAAGTTGCGCAGCCAGTCAAGGAGCTGCGACTCGTCGGCGTGGGCTGAGAAGCCCGAGATCGATTTCACCTGGCAATGCACCTCGACGACCGCGCCGTCCACGCGTGCGGTCTTGGCCCCGGCCTGCAGGTTGGCTCCAAGTGTGCCAACGCCCTGGTAGCCCACGAACAACAGCGTCGCGTTCGGATCGCTGATGAGGTTGCGCAGGTGCCCCACTACACGACCACCGGTGAGCATGCCATTCGAGGCGATGATCATGTACGGCCGCTGGGCGCGCTCGATCTGCTCCGACTGTTTCACGTCATTCGTGACGATCTGCTTGGGATAGTCGAGCGGCGTCTCGCCCGCGCGCTGGACTGCTGCGGCGTCCGTGTCGTAATACTCGGTGTGGCGGCGGTAGATATCGGTCGCCTTTGAGCCCATGGGCGAGTCGAGGTATAGGGGCAGCAACGGGATCTCACCGGCCTCGATCAGCCTATCGAGCTCGTACACGAGCTCCTGGGTGCGGCCGATCGCAAACGATGGCACGAGCAAAACGCCCTTCGACTGGGCGACGAGGCGGACAGTCTCCGCCAGGACCTGGATGGCCTCTGCCTCGGGCTGGTGCTCGCGACCGCCATATGTGGTCTCGACGAGCACATAATCGCCCGATTTGACGGCGGTGTAATCACGCAGGATCGGTGCTCCGGGTCGCCCGAGGTCGCCCGAGAACACGATGGTCCGCTCTGGCGTTTCGCCGTGGGCCTCGACTAGGACGACGATGATCGCTGAGCCAAGGATGTGACCCGCGTCGAGGTAGCGAGCGTGAACGCCCGGAGCTACTTCGAATTCGTCGTCGTAGAGGATCGGTGTGAAGCTGGCGAGGGAGAGGCGTGCCTCCGCCTCCGTGTACAGCGCCTCGTCAAGGTCCACAGCCGGCTCGTCGGCAGGTGCTGAGGTCGACGGGTTGGTCGTGATGGGTGGCTCGTCGGGTTCTACCTGGGTCGCGACATGCTCGCGCGTGGCCT